>JAYULG010000509.1:0-23647 GCA_043763755.1 Akkermansiaceae bacterium
GGATGTCAGGGTGGCCGAGAAAGGCACTCCGACTTGCAAGGCGGGGAGCGGTTGTTGGAGCACGACGACCGGGGTGCCGGCGGCCGGAGCGATCTGCAAGGTCACCGTGACAGGCATTCCTTCCCCGATTGCGCTGAAGGCGCTGGCCTGAAACGTGTAGGTGCCGGGGGTGTTCGGCGTGCCCGAAACAGCTCCCGTCAGCGGATCTACGAGCACGAAATCGGGAAGATCCGTAATATTGAAACCGGCGGGCGCAGGCGTGGCTGTCAACGTGTGGGCTAACTCGGTGCCTGCGATGCCATTGACGGTGATGCTGCTACCCATCATCGGCGTGCCCGCGATCGGCAGGATGGTGAACGCAACTTTGATCTCCTCGCCCACGGAGTTGTCGGAAAATGGACGAATACTCACGGAGAATTGCCCCGGTTTCTCAGGAGTACCTGAAATACTTCCCGTGCTGATGTTGCCAACCAATCCGGGCGGCAATGTTCCAAAGACAAAGAAGTCAGCGCCGGAAGAAACGGAAGGTGTGTAGGAAAATGGTTGACCAACTTGATAGATCGAGGAGCTGTTGGAATTCATGACATTGAAGCCCCGAAGTGTGGCTTGGTTTGCCGAACGCGCAGCAGCAGCCGGAGCGGCGGGCAGGATGGCGAGGGTCGTGAATTTAGGAAGACTCCAGCCTTGCGCGTTCTTGGCCCTCGCGAGAAACGTATAGTTGCCCGGAACACTTGGTGTGCCAGTAAACTGACCAGATGTGCTGTTCAGTGTGATTCCAGATGGGGTGTTCCCAGCGAAGTCGGCTCCAAACTCGGTCGGCGAACCGGAGGCTGTGAGAGAGCCCGTCATTCCAATTCCCGCACGCGCAACAAAGAGTTCTGACGATGTGATGGTGGGTGCACCTTGTGTAGGGTCAACTCTTAAGGAAAGCCCCCCTAGAACACCCCACCCACTGGGGTTGTATCCGCCAATATCATAAGTCCAAGTTCCTGGGCGAGGTAGGCTTGCTGCTGGAACTTGAAAGACTGGAGAGCCCTGGTAACTTAAGTGTCCCAGATATCCAGAGGCTGCAGGATAAATCTCGATTTCCCATCGCGAAGCTGGGCGGTCCGTAGTGATCTGGAAACCAAGGTTTTGGTTAGCGCCTACGCTTAAATTTCTTGGCCCCGTAATAATGGGAACGTCGCCCGCTTTTTTGTAGATTAGCGTGAACTGAATCGTTTTACTCGTCATCCCATTGGCGATGGCGAAAAGACTGATATAGAAGTTCATAGAGCTATACCTTGAATCTGGAATACCACTGATAACGCCTGTGCTCGAGTTTATCACCAAGCCATCGGGGAGACCCTGCGCATAAATACCAGTGCCGTTGGGCCAAGGTTTCTGCATCGACATTCCAATCGCTTCGATTTGCAATGAGAATGACTGCGTGCCGTAGAGATAAAGATGGCTAGGAACGATGACAATCGGGGCACCGAGGGCTGAGGCCACCGCGATCTTCAAAGTCTGCCCTAGTCCTGTCCCATTAAGGTTGGCCGCAGTTAGAACCACGTCGAACGTGCCGGGAGTGAGGATTTTGCCAGTGATTAAACCCGTCACTGCATTGAGAGAAAGCCCCTCGGGCAAATTGGCAGCCGCGTAAGCAGTGATCGGGCCGTTGGAGGCATCGATCTGGTAGGAGAAAGGTCGTTCTACTAATTCCGAGGCACTCGCGACACTGGTGATTTTCGGCACGGCGGAGCCAGGACGGATCGTGAGCGTCAGAGTCGCAGGCGTGCCTTGTCCCGCAGCACTGGAAGCTGAGATAACAACTGCGAAAGTGCCGATTTCTCGGGGGGTGCCAGAGATGGCACCGGTGGCGGCATTGAGGGAGAGTCCAGGCGGCAATCCGCTGGCGAAATAGCGGGTGACTGGAATCTCACTACGGGCCTGAATGGTGTAGGTGTATGGCTCCAGAGCTTTGCCGTATTCGGTGAGGCTACTGATGATTTCCGGTGTTCCCGGCGGAGGTAGAACCGTAAAGGTCGCCGTTGTCACCGGTCCTAAGCCGTTTGCATTGGAAGCTTGCAGAGTGACGGTGTAGTTCCCTGCTGTTTGGGGCGTGCCTCCTAGGGAACGGGCAGCGGAATTGAGGGTCACTCCGGCAGGAAAGCCACTGGCGGCGATGGTGGTGGAGGCCGGGCTGGTGAGTAGCGTGGCGCTGAAAGGCAGCCCTTGATAGGCGGTAAAGCCGGAGGCCAACTGGACTTTCGGCGAGTTAGGGTGATGGGCGATATTGAAGACGAATGCTTGGGCATTTCCTGGACCATCAGCATTGGTGGCGAAGACGCTGACGTTGAAAACGCCCGGAGCGGGTGGCGTGCCGATGAGCTGTCCGGTCGTGCCTGTTTGCACGAGCCAGCCGGGGAGGTTGGCAAACGTGAACGACGTCGGAGAATTACTCCCCGCCACGCTGGTGGAGAAGGAAGCGCCCACGTTGAGATTGAAAGAAGCTGCGCTGGTGATGACCGAGACTTGGAGCGGCGGATCAATAATAAGGCGGAGTGGACTGGTTTTTCCCGGGCCGAAACTATTGGACGCCGTGAAAACGAGATTAAAAATGCCCGCCACCGTCGGCGTCCCGGAGAACACTCCCGAGGTAGCACTGAAGGTGATCCCTGCTGGCAGGCTCCCTGAAACTAGAGTAAACGTAGTAGCCGGAACACTCGCAGTTAGGGCAAAGTCGAAAACGACTCCCTTTCGCCCACGCTTTTCAACGAGGCTTGTGATGCTTGGAGCTTGGGCATTCGGCTCGATTTGAAGGCTAATATCTTTGTATGCCCCTGGTCCGCTCGCGTTCGAACCACGGAGCTTGAAATTGAAAACACCTGCGCTCGTCGGAGTGCCCGTGAGTAGCCCAGACACATTTACCGCAAGCCACGGTGGAGCATTGAGTAGCGAATAGGTCGTCGGCGAATTCGTGGCGGTGGCTTGAATTGACAACGCGACGTTTACATTTCCTGCGGCAAAAGCCGGAGAAAGAATGACCGGTGGCGGAATCGGTGGAGCAATCACGAGCGAGAGGACCGCATTGCCAGTTCCGCCAGAGTTCACCACACCGAGCGTGAGGGCGAAGGTTCCATTCTGATTGGGAGTGCCGGAAATTTGACCCGTCGTGGCGTTGAGAGCGAGTCCGCCGGGGAGTGTCGTGGTGGTGTAAGAAGTGGGCAACTGGGTAGCGGTGATTTGATATGAAAACACATCCCCTTGCCTGCCAGAAAATACCAGCGGGCTGGTGATGACTGGCTTGGGCGGCTGGATCGTGATCTGGAGAGTCGATTGACTGGAACGGTAGGTATTCGATGCCGTGAGATTCAGCGTGGTGAGTGCGGCACTTGGTGGCGTTCCCGTTAGCCATCCACTGGCTGCGTCTAGGCTCAACCAGGTGGGTAAATTCGAACAACTAATCGAGTTGGGTCCATGGGTGGTTAGGACTTGAAAGGCGAATTGATTTCCCGCCGTGCCGCTGCTCGATGTTGCCGAGGTGAAAACTGGCAGGCGCGGTATCATCGTGATCGTCGCTGCTTGGCTGTCCACACTTCCGAAGCTACTGCTGACTCTTACCCAATAAGATGTGTCAGCGATGATGGGGCCGTGATTCAGCGAGGCGGAGTTAATACCGACCGGGTTTGAAACATTCCCTGCTGCACCGCGATACCAGTGATAGGCAAAGGTGCCTGTGCCTGCGGCGACTACGGAGAAGGAGGCATTTTCGCCTTCAAGGATGGAAGCTGCTACAGGTTGAGTGGTGATTGATGGGGGTTGGTTCAGCGTGAGCACCGCCGTCGAGCTGTCGGAATTGCCGACTGTATTTGTCGCACGGACCCAATAGCGGAACTGGCTGCCAACCAGCGCGGGAGTGGTATAGCTAGAGGAAGTGGCGCCAGAAATTGGCTGAGTCACTACGCCGCTCTCTCCCTGATACCATTGATAGGTAATCGGACCCGTTCCTTGCAGAGTGACGCTGAGGGTGGCGGATTGATTTTGATTGATGGTCGAAGACGCTGGCTGAGTGAGAAATACAGCAGGCGTAGGCGCGGGCATTCGTGACAAGATGAGATCCTGCCGTCCATTGCTCGCGTAGTTTCCTATCATCCAAGCGGAGTTCCCGTCTCCTACCGAGCCATACTGCTGGATTGAGAAATTGTGCGAGGTGATCGCAGGGTGCATACGGCGGATGGAACCTGTCACGGCTGAAGATGAATAGAGTTCCTCGGCATTGCTACGGTCGCCTGTCTTGACGAACAAGACTCGCTGGCCATTTTCGGAAATCTGACAAATCGCTCCGTTGTAACTCCTAATTCGAGCACCTAGCAATGTGTTGTCTAAAATGCGATGGTTCGTTCCTGATAAGCTGGCGGCTTTCAGGAAAGTGTCGGCTCCGAACGAGCTGTTCGGGCATGCCTCGTAAACCACGCCACCTGCTGCGGGAATCAGGTTGTAAAGCCCTGAAAAGCGGGCCGTAATGCTGGCGGGAGCTTCATTAATCACCGTATAACCAGCCGCTGAGGTGTTAAAGGTGGCCACTTCCCCAGCCGCATAGTCAAATCCGTAGCGGGTAATGTCATCGGCTGCCGGGAAGTTCCCACCTGCCAAAATCCGTAGGCTGTCCGAGGTGAAAATCGGTTCATCATCATAGTAGTCGGTAGCGAAAGGCATCATATACAAAGCGCCACCAGCTATAGGCACTGAAAACATCCGGTAGTCGAAAGGATTAGGCAGCGAAGCATGGAGAGCCACGCGGGTTCCATCCGGGGAGATAGAAAAGGCGCGCACATTATAGTTTCCCGCGGGATTTGAGGTTAGATTCACGCGCGATGCGCTTGTGATAGTGGCTGAGAACAAGCGAAACTCGTTCGCCACGTCGTCGGTCGCTCTATAAACCACGCGAGAAGAGTTGGAACTGACGCGAAATTCTTGAATTTGGCGTGACGGATTGGTGCCAGTGGGCCGATTCGGATTGTTAAGGCGCAACGGGGTCGATGCGGTGGTTGCTGCGACTGGCAACGAATAAATCCCGATATTCTGCACATCAGCAGGTGCCGCAGCAAAAACGAGGTGAGTGCCATTGGGGGTGAGGCAAAATAATCCGAGGCTTAGCGCATTCGACATTTGGACCGGCGCGCCACTGGTCACGGGCACCCTATAAAGATGGGTACTCCAATAAAAAGCGGTAGCTCCATCGTGACTGATGACAAACCGATAGACCGTCCCCGTTCCACCGGAGAGATCCACCGCAGTGCCACCTGCTATGGGAACTCGATACAATTTCCCAGCAGTGAAGAAAACCTGATTGCCTGAGACCGTCCACCATCGTGTGGAGGCAATATCCTGAGGTGCTCCAGTTGAAAGATTACGGTAATCGTTAAAGCTGCTCCCCGTTGTCGTGATTCCTGCAGTAAGTTCGACAGGTGTGCCGCCTTGGAAGGGCACGGAGTAGAGACGACCGCCCCGAACAAATAACACCCAGCGAGTACCAGAAACCTCGACGGTCTGCACCTCTCCAAGCACATCTGTATTTGCGAAACCACTGGTCACATTCGTAATGATGTTGTCATCACCCTGGTTGGGATACGGTAGGATCGTGACCACTTGCACGCTACTGCTGTTCACCGTGCCAGCGCGATTGGTGACCCTCACCCAATAGGATGTGGTCGCCAGCGGAGTCACGCTGAGGGTGGACGCTGAACCCACGAGTGGGTTTGAGGTATCCCCGGCTAAACCTCGGAACCACTCGAATGTGCGCGGCTGGGTGCCTGCCGCAGCGGCGGTGAATATAGCACTGGCTCCCGGAAAAACGCTGCTTGAGTTAGAGGTCAGCGTGACGGTGGGAGGCACCCCGACTTCCTGACCCATCGCAAGAAGGCTTACGTCAAATGGATTTTCGTTTCCGTCATTATTGGCGAAACTCAGCGTGGCCGTCCTGTTCCCTAGGGTCGATGGGAGGAACTGAACAACGAAGGTCGAAACACCGCCGGGAGTTACCGCCGGGTAGGGCGTTTTAAGAAGGGTGAAATCTGCCGCCGCCGGGCCATTGATCTGGAGATCGCCCAACATCAACGGACCATTTCCCGTATTCTGGATGCGGAAGGAGAGCGTCTTTGCCGCTCCGAGATCGCTTGCGCCGAAGTCCCTGCTCCCGCCATCCGTGAGGTCGGTGCCTGCGGGCTGCTGCACGACGATTTCCGGCGCAGTGGAGGAGGATTCTAAAAAGGCTGCGAGGAGAAAATCATTATCTGTCCCACCACGGCTTGTCCCGGCCACCAAGATACGGCCGTTGCTGGTGGTCGAGACCTCCCAGCCCTCTTCATCGCTGCGCTCGAAATCCCGTGTCACCACGCCATCAATGCCGAAACTGCTATCTACGGTACCATTGGCCATCAATCTCAACAGCGCGAGATCCCGGGAACCGTCTACGCCGTTAAGCTTCCATCCCAGCATCAGCACTTTTCCGTCAGCCTGTAGTGCTGCTCCATAACAATAACCGTCGTTGCTACCGATGGCCTGCGTCGTCCGGCCCGCTGTGCCGAAACCCGTGTCCAATACCCCATTCGCCTCAAAGCGGACGGCCGTAAATTCACTGTTGTAGGGCGATGCGCTGCTAAAAATATGGCCCGCAACGATCACCTTACCATCCGGCTGCAATAAAGTATCGTAGCAGTAACCACCATTAGGCAGGGGAGCCTCGGCAATACCACCCCCATTGAAGGTCAGATCCAAAGACCCATTGTTTAGATAACGGGCAACGGCAAATCCTGAGTTCCCATTGCCGCCCAGCAGGATTTTCCCGTCGGCCTGAATTAGCACCTTATATCCGAACCTGGTGCCGGGAGTGGACACAACTCCCGCAATACCGAATGTCGTATCCAACACACCATTCGACAAATAGCGGACAAGTGCAAACTGGTCACTGCCCATCCGATTGCTGTAACCACCTACGAGGATTTTCCCATCCGCCTGAATGGCTACGCTGTGCCCGACATCATCGCGTCCACCAAGATGGCTTTTTACCTTTCCGTTCGTTCCGAAACTGGAATCAGCATCACCGTTTGCCATGAGCCTTCCCACAACAAAGTCGTAGTCTGAATACATGAAACTCCCCCCAGAATCAAAGAAGCTCTCGTAACTATATCCCGCCACCACGACCTTACCGTCCGGCTGGACGGCAATGCTTTCACACATAACCCCGAAATCTAGAGAAGCCCTTCCATCCCCGCCGAACGACGGGTCCAGTGAGCCATCTGGCAAGGTGCGGAGAACAGTGATCCCTAAGCCCGTTATCCCCCCCAACAGGATTTTCCCGTCGGACTGAACGGCTATCGCACGCGCTTCGTCGTCCTTCCCCCTCGATTGCGTGAACGCGATTCCATCCGAGCTGAAGGTCGTGTCCAGGCTTCCCGTGGCCGTGAAGCGCATCGTGAGATATCCCCCATTGGTGGATGCCGCACTTTCTTTAGCCATTCCGGAAACCGTCACGCTGCCGTTTGGTTGGGTGAGTAGTGGAGGTCCGGTATAACTTGCAAATCCATGCGTCGGGACCGGGGCAGCGGAGAAACTGTTGTCCAAAGTCCCGTTAGCAAGGTAGCGCAGGATCACAAAGCCTAAAGCGGGGTTCCGAGTGGTGCCGGAGATAATGATTTTACCATCGGAGAACAGAGCGACCGAAGCGTTAGACTCCTCGGTGCCAAGATCGGTAGTGACGAGACCATCTCCGCTGAAGGTGGTATCGAGACTGCCATTCGCGTTCAGGCGAGCGATGGCGAACTGGTAATTAAAGCTCGGGGTATTCGTATCGCTCTGCCCGCTCATGAGAATCTTACCGTCGGGTTGGACGACTATGCCCCCGAGGGTTTGTGAAAAATTTGTCGGATCGACTCGGACAGTTTGATACCCGTCACCACTGAACGAGAGATCGAGAGAGCCGGATGCCGTGAACACCGCCACCGCAAAATCGGCAAACCCGACGACGATCTTTCCCGTGGGAGCGATTCCAATCTCCGTGATCGCCCTCAGGTTCGCAACAGGCACCCGGACTAATCCTCCACTGCCAAAACCGACATCTGGAGTACCATCCGCATTAAAGCGTTCCAATCTCACACGGTAGGCGGTGCTCCCGTTCACGTCGTAGGTTTCCGTGGTGGCACCGACGATCTTGCCATCCACCTGCTGGGCAAATTGAGGCGCCCCCCCCGGATTGGAGGAAGAAACCCGAGCCACCTGAGAAACCGCGATGCCCCCGCGAGCGTAAAGCAGATCCAGCACACCGCTATTCGTGTATTTAATCAGCCCCATTCGTGCATCACTCACTGCGCCTGCAGCGATTACGCTGCCATCCGCCTGCGGGAAAAGTTTGCTAATGCTACCATAGTTGATCCCCACCTTGCCATCCCCTCCGAAGGTGGGATCCAAAATTCCCGCAAGGTCATAGCGAATGATGGTGAAACTCCTACTCCCCCCCACGAGCAATTTTCCATCGGTCTGGTAGACCGAGCACGTTGGAGAGGTGCTGTTGTTTGAGTTGTCGCTCCCAGGATTCGCATCTAGCAAGGCCACACCACCTTGGCCAAATGTCAGATCAGAATCACCAGAACTGGCTACTGCCCCTGCCGTGCCGAAGATCAGCGCCGCGCCGACCATGATCCGTTGTCTGCAAGATTCGAACTTCGCAGTGAGAGTAAAACGTTTAGGCATCTGTCCTACGGCTGCGAACTGGCTGGCTGATGTGTTTGATTTCATGGAGGCTACGGAGTGAAACGCGAGAAAATGGAAAACGTGACAGATGTTTTCGAATAAACGGTGTTGAAGTGTGATGGGACTCTGCGGGAAGTGCCTCCGAGATGCCGCAGCCACTTCCTCTGGGAAAGATATCTACTCGGCTGGGGGACTTTCTTCGGCCTTTGCCGGGATGGGGCTGAGCATCTCTGCAACGGCGTTCAGCCCGCCGAGAGCTGCATCTTTTACGGATTTTAGGTCTTTCTGGAATTCCAGTTGGTTGAGGGCGACTCGTTGTTTCATGGTGATCGCGCCGGGGGTGGCGAAGAAATTGATAGAGGCTACGCGGTGGGCGACATCAGGGGGGACTTGGTGATTCCAATCGTCGAGGCGATCATACTTGAGTCCGGGCATGAGGCGACCGCCCACGCCGTAGCCCACGGTATCGAGTTGGTGGATGATACGGCCCTCAGAATCGCGGAAGACCAAGTGGGCACGGCCGGAGAAGCCGAAGATGGGATGAAGGCTGGTGATACGGACTTTGGCGGAGAAATTTCCATTCTCCTGCAGCGTCATATCGATCTGCATTGATTGTCCACGGACCTCGTTAACGTGAATTTTCCCACTCTGAAAACGCTTGGGAAACGGGGCGGGGCGGGTGAAAAGAAAAATAGCGGCGGCGGTGACCACCAATGCAAAAAAGGCCATTAGAAGATAGGACCGAGGTGGGCGGACTGCGGCTTTTTGGAAGGCTTTTACGAATTCTGCGAGGTCAGGGAAACGGTCGGCTGGATCTGTGGCGAGGGCGCGGCGGAGGACAGCATCGATTCCTTCTGGGGATTTACAGAGAGTCCGTAGGCGAGGAAACGCCCCCAACGGACGATGCCCGGTGAGCATTTCCCAAAGCGTAAAAGCGAGCGAATATTGATCTCCAGAGGGTGCCGGAGCGTGACCCTGGAGATCTAGCTCAGGCGGCGAGTAGCTTGGGGTAGCGGAACGTTCCATGGTGCGGGTGACACGGTGGTCCTCTGATTTTTCAAGGTCTAGGGCGATCCCGAGGTCCGCCAGTACCCAGCGACAGTTCACCTCATCGCGGAGGCAATTTCCTGGCTTCACGTCGCGGTGAATGAGTCCCACATCATGGAGGGCAGTGAGCGCCCCACCGATCTGGGAGACGAAATCAAAGACCTCAGAAAATGGAAGGCAATCTTGCTCAGAGAGGGTGGCATCAAGGTTACGCCCTTCGATCCACTCCATGGCCATCCAGCCGGACTCACCATCCGGGGCTAGGCCATGATTCACGAGATGGATGAGGTTCCTGTGCTCCACCCTAGCGAGTGCTGCACATTCATTTTCCCACCTTTCTTTGAGGCGTAGCAGATCGCTATGAAACGGCACCAATTTTATTGCCACTGCGCCATGGCCATCTCGGCGACTGGCCTTCCATACAAATCCAGAGCCACCGCGCCCAACGTAATACTCAATTCCGTAGAGGAAATCACTCGCTCCAAACCACTCCGGTGGGTCGGGGGGCGGCGCTCTGCCTCCCACACCTACTGCCACTTCAAAAAGACCTGCGAGTGTGTGCGACGAAAGCGTTGGTTTAGAATCGGGATTCATAGGATCCTTAACTAAGGAACGCGGAAAAACCGAAATCATGACGGATGCAGCCGCATTATTTCATTTCCATCAACGAGGTGAGACCTTCACTACGAGATAGAATCGTGACCAAGTAGCGGAGTTCTTCGTCGATGTCTTGGGATCGATTCCCAAAAACCGTGGCTGCCACCTCCTCACGCAGTCGCACCGCCAGTCGCTCTCGGAAACGCATTAACGCCACGGAAAAGGTGTTCGAGGTCATGCCTAAGCGCTCGCAGCAATCGGCCCGTAAATCCTGCTTTGGATCATCGATCAATTCCAATAATGCGGTAAACAGGGGCATACTTCCCCGCGCGGCATATTCATCGTGGAGCTGCACTAGCACCCGTTGGGCAATACTGTGCGCCCAGTCCCGGTCATACTCCTCATCTCCAGCGGCTTCCCTAGCGACTAGATCCTCACTGAGCATCATCCCGGCTGGCCCCTGCCGGCGGTGGTGATCCACCCAATGCCGCTGGAGTGAGATGAGTAACCAAGTGCGCAGCCGCCCCTTAGAGGCATCTAACCCTGCCACCGCGTGTTCCTTTTCTAGGATCTTGACGAGAAACGATTGCACTAGCTCCTCAGCCAGACTCACATTTCCACAACGCTTTCCCATCCAAATGAGTAGTGGGTTCTGATAGGCGATCACAAATTCATCCCACGCGACAAATCTCACTCGCCGCACCCCATCGGCCATTTCGCGCACAATCGTCCAACGCGTAGTGGGGAATGAAGCCCTCGGGCCGGGTGGATTACGAGCGGGGGCACGGTCTGACATCGGGCGGTACAAAAGCGATTTTTCAGCATAGCTTCAATAGCGAATTCCTCTTACCCTGCTTCGGGTCAGTGAATGCGCCGGGATAAACCGGCTTGAAATCGAGAATAAACGAGACTTACAGAGAAAACTTAGCCAGTCGCTCTGGCCACTAACCCTACGCTGGGAGCAGTAATGCTTCGCTACCAGTCCCAAATAACAGACATTGGGCATTGGTTTTCGTAGTAGGAAGAGGCTAAGCTGGCTCCGCCTTGGCCAAAGCGGTTCACTTGGATTGCTGGTCAACTGCTTGCTGGAAGAGGGAATCCACGGTCTCATGGGTAAAAAGTGCGTCACGGTCTCTGACATAATCGCCTTTACCGATTTGCCAGATGGAGAGCAGTCTGGCGACCTTGTGGGGAGAAAGGTGCTAATAAATCATTGCAGACACACATAATTGGTAATCTTTTTGGCGTTGCTGCTAGGTCCCTGCAATCGTCTCGGATTTTTACTGCTAGTGGTCCTGCTCACTCGGGTGCGATTTGCTGGAGGGCGACTGCGCATACGCCTCGGGTGCCTGCGGCGGCGCCATCGTGCGGCCTTTGTGGCTGTGGCGGGTAGAGAAGTTTCGGATACTTGTAACATGGTAAAACAAGGCCTAGGATCCGGTGGCGAGGGTTACATCCAGCGCATCCACGAGCGGTTTACGGAGCACGTGGAAAATCTCTCCAGTTTCATGACTTCGGGCGATTTATTGCTCGAAGGCATTTGGTGCGGTCGAGCCATACAACTTGCCAAGTCTGGCTGTCATGAATCACGCTGCGGTGTCTTCACTGCCTCGCCGCTGGAATTTCCCACTGGCGCAACCGCTTATCGTTTTTACAACCTGCTTATATGTCTGCACGCATTGGCATTCTCCTCGTCGTTTCTGGCCCGTCCGGCTCTGGGAAAACCACGCTTTGCCGGAAGCTCGCTCACTTTGGTGAAGTGCATTATTCCATTTCCTGCACCACTCGCCTACCAAGGGCAGATGAGGAAAATGGTAAGGACTACCACTTTTTAACAAAGGAGGAATTTGCCGCGAGGCTCGAAGCGGGGGAGTTCCTTGAGCACGCGGTGGTGCATGGAAATCTATATGGTTCGCTGCGTTCTGAGGTGGTTTCATTCCTCGATAGTGGCGTGGATGTGGTGATGGACATTGATGTGCAAGGTGCTGACCAGATTCGCGCGGCGAGCGATGCGAAGATTCGCAGCTCATTTGTCGATCTATTTGTGATGCCGCCGAGCGAGGTGGAACTTCACGCGCGCTTGTCTGGCCGTGGGACGGATAGCGCGGAGGTTATTTCCCTCAGAATGAGCAATGCGCTGGAAGAAATGCGCCATTGGCAGCGCTACAGCTACAGAATTATGTCATCGAGCAAAGAGCAGGATTATGCAAAGGTGCAAGCTCTCGTCACAGCGGAGCGGCTACGGGTATCGCGGATTTTGGAGGGTGGGTGAGGGCGTGTTTTGGGGTCGAGACTCACGAGCTTTACGATCTCGGATTGCTATTTTGGGGGCCAGAGTGCAGTTTTTCCCCCGAGTGCAGCAAATACCCTTATGGATACGGCTTTTTATTTGTGGGGTAGCCGCGAGCCTTCTTGGACAAGGCCAAGCATTACCAGAATGGATGACGGAGGCTGGTGTTCCGAAACCGCCCAGCCTTGGCATTCGTGACGACAGCGGATTTTTCCTACGGGATGAAGCTGCTTTCGAGCGCATCTCGCAAAAAATCCTCAAGCTCGAGGCAGATCATGGCTACCGCATCTACCTGATGGTGGAGCCTTCCTTGATTGGCACAACGGCAAGCGAGCTTTCTTCCCAGCTCCGGCAAGCTTGGATCCCGGATACGAATGGGCTGGTGGTCGTCTTTGAGACTGACAGCAGAAGCCTCGGGATAGGCAGGAATCCGGATAGCCCGAGTAATTTGGAAAATTCGACTGAAGTGATGCCTACGCATGAGGCAGCTGCAGCCATCCGCCGTGCCATTCAAGCGGCAGATTCTGCGTTGATGCCTGCCGCCTACATTGAGAGTCTAATGGAAAATTTAGTGGCCCAGTGTAATGATTATTTCGTGCGCCGAGATAAGCCAGTGACAGCGGGCCGCACCCTAAGGATCTGGCTACTTGCCATCGGCGGGTTGACGCTGTTGGGTCTCGGAGCCATCGTCCTCGGCTGGTTGATTAGGCACACGGACAGGAAATCTCAGCTCGCAACATTCCATTTCCCGGCGGTTGATAGACCCGAGCGATTTGGAGCTCCGTGCGGTGCCAGTGTCACGGCACGTCGGTTTGGGCGGCAGGAGTCAAAACCACAATAACTTTGCGTTTCCGGACGGGTAAATGGTGCGGTAAAATCGCCGAGAACAAATGCACGAGCGGATAGGAAAGTAGCGCACAAATAACGCCTGACGAGATCATGCCGAGGATGAAGCTGCCAGCGTTCAGTAGCCCCAGGCCGGGGACATCGAATTGCACACTCGTCATAAAATCTGGCATCGGCATGTGCAATACGTCTCTCAACCATTGGCCTAGCCGATATTGCCCGTAGATCGTGGGGCCGGCGGTGAAGGGATTGGTGATCCAGCAGGCGGCCATGGCGATCGGCACATTCGCCCTCACCCGCATGGAAATGAGCGCGGCGGGCAGCATCTGGAAGGGCATGAACATCATGGAAAAAAACATCCCAATGGCTAAGCCAGAAGCTACCGAATCTCGGCAAGGCACCCATAAATTCCTTTGAAACATTGGCTTAGAAATCGTCTGCCACCACGGACGATGCCGTAGCTTGCGGTGGCGTAAGGCTCGGAAAGCCCGCCGGACGATTCTAAGATATCGAACTTTCATGAATGGTTAATCAGCACCGCAGTATCCGTCTGAACTGGGGATGAATCAACTTCAAAAACCTTGCCCGAAGGAGAATCATTGGGCAATCTGCGCCGAGATTTACCATGGAACTTTGGCAAGCATTTATCTTGGGCATCATCGAAGGCATCACCGAATACTTACCAGTGAGTTCCACGGGGCATCTGCTAGTGGCGCAGCATTTCATGGGCATCGGCACGGCCTCAGCTTCGGAAAAAATCGCCGCAGATACCTTTGCAATCTGCATCCAAGGCGGGGCCATCCTCGCTGTGCTGGGGCTTTATTACAAACGCGTCTGCCAGATGATCCAGGGCCTGCTTGGTAGAAATGCAGAGGGATTGAAACTCGTCATCACCATCATTGCAGGGTTTTTGCCAGCCGCGTTGCTGGGCGTGATGTTCAATGATTGGATCGAGGCCAAGCTTTTTAAACCCTGGCCTATCACTTTTGCGTTGTTTGCCGGCGGTGTGGCCATCCTCGGCACCGTCTGGTGGAGTAAGAGAAACCCGCACACACGCACCGGCAAGGAGCTGGTGGATCTCACATGGAAAATGGCATTGATCATCGGCCTGATGCAGTGCCTTGCGATGTGGCCTGGCACCAGCCGCAGCTTGATGACGATTTTTGGCGGGCTCATCGTCGGTCTCTCGGTGCGGGCAGCAGTGGAGTATTCGTTTTTATTAGGAGTCGTCACCCTCACGGCAGCCACCGCGAAGAAGGCTGTCTGGAAAGTGGAGGGACTGGACCCGGCATACGATGTGTGGCTGGGAGGTGCCAAGCTGATGTGGGACACCTACGGCGGCTGGCCGCTTTTCGTGGGTGTTTTAGCAGCCACAGTCTCGGCAGCTCTTGCGGTGAAATGGCTGGTGAGCTATTTGCAGAGCCATGGCTTGAGAGTGTTCGGCTGGTATCGGATTGTGGTTGCCATTGTGATCGGCTACTTGTTTGCGGCGGGTATGGTGGCGGTGTAGCGGTGTTTTGCCCAACGGGATTAAACCGTAGCCGCCTAGCAAAGCCGGATCATGTCCTTGATGTATTGGCCCCAAAGAAAAATAAGGCCGCGCTTTGAATACTGAAAATTGCCATCACCTGTGGGAATGATGATCTTCGCAGCAAGGTTATGCTCCACTTGCAGGCGCATTTCAGTTTCCACGGCGGCTTCGAGTTCTTCGGGATCAGGGACGCGGAGCTGGTGCATCGAAATCCGCATTTTGCGCAGGTATGCATGGTGGTCCTTGAGAATTTGGTGGAAGCAACTGCGCTCACAAGGCACGTGATTCCACTGCACGTGGGACGGGCATTGGAGAGTAGGGGCAAACGGGAAATTGGTAGTACGCCAGATATTCCCATCGGCATCTTGCGAGGTGATGGTGACGAATGCAAAGGCCACATTGCTTTGCTCACACAGGCATACTGACGCTACGGCGCGTTCCTCAGGATGCCAAAAAATGCGAAACGATTGCTTCATCCCTGCCCATTCCCAACTGCAATCTGAGGCGTGCTCGAAATTTTCAGCCTCCATCGCGGCCACCGCCTCAGTGGCATTCGGGAAAAACGAGGAATTGGGAATCGCGCGTTGGCATAGGCGATTATCGAGTGGCAAGCGCATGGCCCTCACCCGCGTGAGAAGCTCGATCCATGGCAGGAAAAACCACAATAACACGCCTATCATTCCTGCAGCGAGATGCCCGGTGAGGAAGTAGAACATGCAAAAGCTCGCAACCAGTAACGTGAGGGCACCCAGTTTTCTCAAGCTATTGACCCGCGCCGAGCGCAGTGCCCCCGCGAGGACGAATAGACCAATGACGATTAAAATTTCACGCATGAAAAAGGTGGCGGGCGGCAATTTTGAGTAATGGAGGTGAGCATGAGTCCCACCGCAAGACACGCTGCGCAAGGGTATGTTTCTATATACACTGAATTCACGCCCCGGCCATTTTCAGTAGTTCACGTAAGCGCTCTGGCTCGCTGGCGGAAGTTTTTGCCACAAATCCCCGCGCATGGGCGAAGTGGACATCCTCACAAGCACCGATGCGGATAAAGTCCAAACGCGGATCGTCATTGTGACGGGATAGGCCGTAGCCCTTGCCGCGGCGGTCTGGATAGACCATGCCCGCCACGTTTTTCATCGTAGGATGGGAATCGATAAATCTTGCCAAGCCTGCCGAAGAATCCTCAGCCAATGGCTCCTCGCGCGGCATATAGAGCACATGAAATGAGCCGCTCGGCACCTTGATTTCCCAAAACTCGCCCACTTCGCCGATGTAATCGAGCCGCGCCCGCAACGATCTCACATAGTGCAGCAGATCCTCGCCGATCCAGCGCATCATCTCCCACAATGGCTCCCCCGGCATGAGCATCGTCGTCGCGGCGAATCTCCGCAGCAGCGTGGTATCGATCGGGGAGTTCAGTTTAAACAAAGTTTCTCGCTCCACACCTAGCCAGCGCGCAGTGTCCACCGGGCCACGGGTGTCAAACCACTCGGCCGGCTCCAGCCAATCACAAAACGCCCGGGCATCTTCGTAAATCCCGAGATGCTGCAAAACCAAGCTCAGCGAGCATGTCGGCGGGTAGTCTTTGGGAAACTGGTGATGATCGAAATTTCCAAGCTCTGGCGCATGCTCGTGGCCCACATCCACCACTGCGAGGGCTGGATTTGTGAGATCCTCACTCGTCGGTTCTCGCCGCACGATGGGCACTGGATTTCCAGCCAGTAAAATGCAACATGCAAGGAACTCGTCCTTATGTGAGCTGCCGGGGTGGGTGAGGATTTGGGAAAATGGCATTGAGTGAATCGGCGTGCGGCACCTTTGGCGCAGACCGCACCTGCCCTGCGAGAACTTTTCGTTCAATCACAATCCAAAGGCTTGCCAGACTCACCGCGATTGCCCGTAATCTTTCATCCCTGCGTGACCAGTTATTTCATCCGCCGCCTGTTGTTGATACCTCCGACGTTGATCGGCATCACGCTGCTTGTTTTCACCATCACGCGTTTCGTGCCCGGCGGGCCAATGGACCGGATGCTCCAGCAAGGAGCGCAAGGTGGGGAACAAGGGGGAAAGCCATCAAGCAACTCCCAACGAGCGCAAGGCGGCCTCAGCGAGGATCAACTGGAGGGCCTGGAAGAGCAATTTGGCCTCGATAAAAACATCTTTACCAGCTACTGCCAATGGCTCGGCATCATCCCTCGCGAGACTCGGATTTCTAAAGGCGTTTACGGTAGCTTAGGTGGCGAAACCATCGGCGGGGGAGTGGACTTGGAAACTACGGCAGCCGTAGTTCTGCGGGGTGATGGGCGATTCGTCCATGTAGTGCGCTCAGGCGAGAAAATCACCTCGGCAGTATTCGCGGAGAGCGGGAAACCCATCGCTTCCGAGGGTTGGAAAGTGCGCTACGAAAATGAAAAAGAGCGCCAAGAACGATTCAAGCGCAGAAACAGCGGCCCGGGTGCCGCTCCAAGTTATCCGGCAAGGGCCATCGTCTATCAAACCCGCTTCGCAGGACTGCTCCAAGGTGATCTCGGCCGCTCCACTGTTTACAACGACCCCGTGGACGAAATGATCCTTTCACGAATGCCCGTGGCAGCCTACTTCGGGCTGCTTTCCGCAGTGATCACTTACGCGGTGTGCTTGCCCCTTGGAGTTTTGAAAGCGCTCAAGCATCGCACGTTTTTAGATTCGGCCAGCTCCATCCTTATCTTTGTGGGGTATTCGATCCCAGGTTTCGCCCTTGGTGCAATCTTGGTGATCTACCTTGGCGCAAGATTGAATTGGTTTCCGCTCTTCGGCATGACCAGCCCGGATTTTGCACAGATGGATCTTTGGGGAAAAATCAAGGACCTCGCCCATCATACAGCGCTGCCACTTATATGTTATGTCATCGGTGGGTTTGCCCTACTTACCATGCTTACAAAGAATAATCTAATGGATAATCTCGCGGCAGACTATGTGCGCACGGCAGTTGCCAAAGGTATTAGTTTCCGCAGAGCGGTGTTCCATCATGCATTCAGAAACTCAATGATCCCGGTGGCGACGAGTCTGGGAGATCTGGTCACTATTTTTGTAGGTGGCTCCATGTTGATAGAGGCAGTTTTCGATATCCAAGGCTTTGGGCTGCTCCAGTATCAAGCGGTGATCGCGAGAGATATTCCCGTTATAATGGGAACCCTGACCGTCGCTGCTTTTCTAATGCTGTTGGGAAATGTGCTATCCGATTTCATTGTGGCGATCGTCGATCCACGGATCAAATTCAAATAAAGATGCGCACCATTGGATTTCTCTTCATTATCCTCGGGGTGCTCGCTGCCGCTGGAGAAATCTTGGGCATCTCATTTCCCACTGCTCGGTGGTTTTTTGAGGCCAGTAGAGAAGTGCCATGGCTGAGTTATAAGTTAGCAGTAGGGAAAAGTTTCCCGTGGTTTGGATGGCTATCTGTAACTATACTTATTGTAAGTGGGTTTTGGATGGTCATTGGGTCATGGATGCGTGGGCCACTTAATCCAGTGACCCAGAGGCGCATTCGGCGCTTTTGTGAAATAAAACGCGGGTATTATTCTCTTATCATTCTTCTCCTTCTCGCCTTGGTGGCGGGACTTGATCAATTGATCGTCGGGAACCAAGCGCTGGCAGTAAAGTATAAGAACGAATGGGTGTTTCCTGCCTTGATGCCTCAACCTCTAAAAAACAAATACTTCGGCATCACCGGAGAACGCGCAGAAGTGGATGCAGACTACCGAGAGCTTAAACATCTTTTCGAACAGAAGCAGCAAGGGCGAGTGATCATGCCATTGATTCCCTATGCTCCCACTGGCGATACTCTGCCACCGCGTTCGCTGCCGCTGGTCTTGCGCCAGGGAGTTTACTACCAATCGGGTAGCCGCACGCCATACTGGGGCCTCGCAGCAAGATACCATGATGTAAGAACTTCAAAGATCCACCTCCGCCAAGCAATGCGCAACGGGATTCTAACAGGCCCATTCGATGGTTGGGACGCGGAAGGCACGCCCGTCTATACCGGAGAATTTTTACAAGGTAAGCTCGTCACGGGGAATTATACTGGCACCACCACCGTGGAAGAGTTTTTAGCATCGCCCACGGGAGATTTTCGCGCTGTGAAGTATCACCCCGCGCCGATGATACCAGAGGAGGGAAACTGGCTGGGCACCACCTCGCAAGGCTACGATGTTTTGGCATATCTCTACGGTGGCCTGCAAGTGAACTTCAAAGCTGCTATCATTTTTCTACCCTTCGTCTATGCCATTGGAATCACCCTTGGAATGTTGATGGGCTACTTCGGCGGGTGGTTTGATTTAATCATGCAAAGGTTGATAGAGATTTTCTCGAACACTCCATTTTTGTTTGTAGTGATTATATTCTCAAGCTTGGTGCCAGAAAACTTCAAAGGCCTACCCGTCATCCTCACCATTCTTGTGGTATTCGGCTGGATGGGCATGACGAACTTGATGCGAACAGCCGCCTATCGCGATAAAGAGCGCGACTACATCTCTGCCGCGCGCGTCCTAGGTGCCAGCACTCCCCGCATCATCTTTCGTCACCTCCTTCCAAATACCGTGGCTATCATTGTGACTTTGGTGCCATTCACCGTCTCCGGGCTGATTTTTTCTCTCACCGGGCTGGACTACCTGGGCTTCGGCCTGCCTCCACAGACTGCCACTTGGGGGCGGCTGCTCAATGATGGACTCTCCAATCTATCAGCACCATGGTTAGTTACATCTACCTTCGTCGTGCTCGTCGGGTTATTAGTTCTTATCACTTTCATTGGTGAGGCAGTTCGCGAAGCCTTCGACCCGAAAAAGTTTACCTACTACCGCTGATGGCCGCTCGCTCCCTATCGTTATATTGGCTCTTCTGCCTGAGCATTTGTGTCTTCATGACCACAGCTTGCCAGCGCAAGGCTGAGACTGTCCAACGCACATCCGGCCTTGATCAATTCATTCCGCAATACAATCGATACATCAAGGAATGGCTAATTGCACAACAGGCTGCCTCTGAAACTGAAGCGGCCCGCCTTGCTGGCGTGCTGCAAAGTGCCGAGGGCGACGATAGATTGAAATTCGAAGCACTTGTGGAGGGCGAGGCGCGGAATCTCGAAAAATGGCAGTTTCGTTTAGCTCTCGGAGATTATATAAAGCTCGGCACTCTGGCTGAAATCCCAGCCGATCTGCAATGGCAATATGGAATGGATCAGCCAGACATCGGCGATTCAAAGTCAAAAAAAGGCGGTGCCATGAGAAGCTACATCCAAGACTTTCCACCCACTCTGAGGATCTTTGGGGAAAATTCCAATAACTCATTCCGTAGTGAAATATATGATGATATTGATATGGGGCTCATCTCCTATCATCGTAAAACCATGGAGTTAATTCCTGGCGTTGCCAAGCAATGGGCCGTATCTACGGATGGCCGGACGATCTATTTTAAAATCGATCCCGAGGCGCGATACTCTGATGGCATCAAAATCACAGCGCGTGACTACCTCATGAGCGTTTATGTCAATGTTTCGGACAACGTATCCAATCCATTTCAAAAGCAATACTACCGCGAAAATGTGGCGCAGGTCGCGATGTATGATGATGAGACACTATCAATTTCTCTGCCAGAGGCAGTGGTCTTCGGGCCGCTCATCGCAGGGGATCTCACACCCAGCCCTGAGCACTTCTACAAAGACTATGGGCCAGACTACAATGAGCGGTATCAGTGGAAATTCCGCCCGACTACAGGTGCCTACGAGGTGCGCCCTGAGGATGTGGTCAAAGGAGTTTCTATCACTCAAAGCAGGGTAAAAAACTGGTGGGCCAAAGACCGGAAGTACTACCGCTACCGTTACAACCCAGACAAGATTGTGCATACCGTAGTGCGGGATTCATCAAAGGCCTTCGAGTTATTCCGTGCGGGGGAGCTAGACACATTTGGGCTAACTCGCCCTGAGTTATGGTATGAGAAGTCTGAAATCCCGCCAGTCTATAAGGGCTACATTGAGCGTGCTACTTTTTTTACCCGCTTTCCTAAGGTGCCTTTAGGACTATACCTCAATGTTACCAAGCCAGTGCTAAGTGATATCAATGTGAGGATAGGCATCCAGCATGCGGTGAACTGGCAGAAAGTTATCAATGTAATTTACCGTGGTGACTATCAAAGGCTCAATGCATTTAATGAAGGTTTTGTCGGACTCAGTGATCCTACGATTAAGGCGCGCTCTTACTCCATTTCCGCTGCGCGCGAAGCATTTCGCGAGGCTGGCTATACCGAAGAAGGACGCGGAGGAATTCTTTCAAAACCGGATGGCTCACTGCTATCGGTGGCGATTACCTACCCGAATGTGCCCATCCTTGATCGGGTGTTCGCCCTGCTCAAAGAGGAGGCCCATTCGTGTGGGCTGGAGATCCGGCTTGATGGGCTGGAGGCCACTGTTGCCTATCGGAAAGAAATGCAGAAGCAGCATGAAATCGCTTTCGCCGCGTGGGGCACTACGCCTCCCATGCCAGATTTTTACCAATTCATCCACTCTTCCAATGCGTTTGATGAAAAGGGTAACATCAAACCGCAAACTAATAACCTATTCAGTTGGGCGCGTGCAGATACTGATGAATTGAGCGTAGAAGTCCGCACCGCGCGCACCAAAGAAGAACTCGGCGAGGCAGTGAGAAAACTCCAGCGCATCATGCATGATGAAGCGATCTTTGTGCCGGGCTATGCCACGGACTTTGTGCGCATCGGCTCGTGGCGTTGGGTGCGTTGGCCAGATTCTGAAGAGACGCGCTTTAGCCCGCCAGTGGTGTATGATCCGCACGAAAGCCATGTGCATTGGATTGATACAGATATATATGACGAAACCCAAGCCGCCCGGCGCTCAGGCAAGGTGTTTAAGGAATCCACCCGTGTGATTGCAGACTATAAGCAGGCGGATGCTCCTGTAAATAATGCAGAAGAGACCCTCACAGAACCATGAGTGACGCACCGGAAAATATCCTAGTGGTGGATAAACTCATCACCTCCTTCGAGACGGAAAAAGGTCTGCTGCGTGCGGTGGACCACGTTTCATTCACCGTGCCCGAAGGCAAAACTGTGGGCATTGTAGGAGAGTCTGGTTGCGGGAAAAGTGTCACTGCCATGTCGATCGTCCGCTTGCTGCCCCAGCCATCTGGTAAAATTCTCGGTGGGCATATCTTCTTCAAAGGACGCGATCTCATCCGTTGCTCGGATGAGGAAATGCGGAAAATCCGTGGTGCACAGATAGGCGTGATTTTTCAAGAGCCGATGGCAGCGCTCAATCCCGTCCACCGCATCGGAAAACAGGTGGCGGAAGTTTTCCGAGTGCATAAAAAAATCTCTCAGCAGGATGCCTGGGATGCTGCCACGGAAATGCTTACTGCGGTGCGTATTCCTGCACCAGAGAAGCGTATGATGGATTATCCGCACCATCTATCAGGTGGGATGCGGCAGCGAGTGGTCATCGCTCTCGCACTGGCTTGTAAACCTTCACTGCTGATAGCAGACGAGCCCACGACCGCGCTGGATGTGACCGTGCAGGCACAGATCCTTGATCTCCTCAAACGCTTCCAAGCGGACATGGGAATGTCCACGGTCCTGATCACGCATGATTTAGGAGTGATCGCGGAGACTTGCGATGAAGTTGTGGTAATGTATGCCGGGCGTGTGGTGGAGAAAGCGAGTGCGCAAGAGTTGTTTGAGAATCCTCTACATGCCTACACGCGTGGTTTGCTTCGTTCTATTCCTAGGCTGGATACCCCTTCGAAATCTATACTATATACTATCCCAGGTATGGTTGCCTCGCTTGCTGACTATTCGTATGGTTGCCGTTTTTGCCAACGCATGGGGCGCACCACTCCGGTGACACGGGAGCGTCCGAGATTTATAGAAGTTTCACCAGGCCATTGGGTGGAGAATTGTCCTGAATGCTATGGAAAATAACGTGATGAATCTTCTGAGCTGCAAAGACCTATGCGTCCATTTCCCCGTGAGGGGCGGCGTGTTGCTGCGCCAGATTGGTGCAGTGCGGGCAGTGGATGGTGTCTCGCTAGAAATTCACCCCGGTGAGACGCTCGGACTCGTCGGGGAATCCGGTTGCGGCAAATCCACACTCGGCAAGGCTCTCGTGCGTTTACTCCAGCCCACCTCCGGGAGTATTACATTTCAAGGTGCAGATCTCAGTCACATGAGTCAACGCAAGCTGCGGCCATTGCGGCGAGATATACAAATGATTTTTCAGGATCCTTCGGAATCATTAGATCCAAGAATGAGTGTGCGTTCTATCATTGAAGAACCCTATATCATCCACGGCTTGGGCAGTAAGATGCAGCGCACTCGCTGGGTGAACGAAATGTTAGATCGCGTGGGGCTACCAGTTTCCGCTGCGGAAAGGTACTCATTTGAGTTTTCTGGAGGCCAACGCCAACGCATCGGGATCGCTCGTGCACTTGCCCTAAAGCCCAAGCTCATCATCTGCGATGAGCCGGTATCTGCACTGGATGTTTCCGTGCAATCGCAGATCCTTAACCTGCTTGTGGAGCTACAAAAAGATTTCGGGATATCCTATCTATTCATCGCCCATGATCTCT
>JAYULG010000510.1:0-1691 GCA_043763755.1 Akkermansiaceae bacterium
TTTCTTGTGCGGTAAGCCAGCTTTCGCGCTGCCACAG
The DNA here is from genome assembly GCA_043763755.1 of Akkermansiaceae bacterium. Taxonomy (GTDB): domain Bacteria; phylum Verrucomicrobiota; class Verrucomicrobiia; order Verrucomicrobiales; family Akkermansiaceae; genus Luteolibacter. Next base: position 38 of record JAYULG010000510.1, read on the forward strand.
GAGGGTCTGGAAGATATTTATGGGGATGCTCTACCGTTCTTCGTCCCCTCATCAAGAGATCCCGCGAGCCTCGCGGAAAAAATTAAAGGAAGCTTGGCTAATGAAGATTATTCGAAGCAATACACGCGGGAAATTGGAGATTCCCTCGAAAGGCGGCACTCCTTCCTTGGTCATATTGCAAGCTTCGAAGCAGCGGTATCTATGGCTTAAACAAATCATCATCGTCGCAATCCATGAAGATTTCAGCACACACCTTTATTACCAATCCCCTTTCCAGCGGCTATTACATTTGCCTCCCTGCGATCCAGAGCTTCCTTGATTTTGCAGACGAAGTAGTCGTGGTGGACGGTGGGACGACCGATGGGAGCCTTGAGCGACTGCGGAGTTTGCGCGGTGCAGAGAAGTTGCGCATCATCTCCAATGAGTTTAGCTATTGGGGTCAAGGGGATTTGTGGGAGCGCCCACAATTTGGAGTTAGCCGCGAGATTGGCTTCCAGAAATGCATCGGTGACTGGGCGATCTGCTTCGAATCCGATCATATTTTACCCGAGACCGGACGGGAAAATTTACGCGGACAGCTTGAGGAACTCGGATCAGTCGGCCTACTTTTCAGCTTTCCATTACGTCGGTGCCGCAACGGCGGAATGCATCCCGACCTCAAGAAGCGCAAGTGGTGGTGCTTGAACAAACGCCTTATCGAGGCACGCAATGCCAAGATCGTATGGGGCGTGCATACCAGCGGTGGCAACGAACGGCCCGTCGCAGCGGATGAATCTTGCTCTTTTATTGATCCGGCATCAGGCATCGTGAAGCCATATTGGAAAGGAGCGTATTTCCCTGACGACGGGACATTGCAAACCCATCTCGATGTTTACGATCACTTCTTTTTTAATGGGGAGCAAATGCAGTCAAAGCTTCAGCGATTTGAAAACATGCGCGCACGTTGGGACCAACGGCCATCTGTCGAAATTCTTCGGGATACGCGCCCTTACGACTTGATCTCTCCCGAAGAATTTCTTCGCAGCGGGGGACATAGCCAGTGCTTTACCGCTCATCTCCGTGTGTTCGTAGAGGAGTACGGTGAAGCCCGACCAGACATTCATGGATTGCGCCGCTATCAAAAATCCTGGAGGCGATTTCTCCCGCGCTACTTTCAAAGATGAGAAATAGCGCGCCATTGATCCCGTCCCCGTGCAAGCACTTGTCCGGGATCCTTCAGCGACTTAAGATCGCTGCGGTAGTTGGCTGCACGGCTTGGATTGAAAAGTGCATAAAGCAGGGTCTTGCGGCGGATGGAGTGGACATCTTGTGGCAGCTCATCGGAGATCACACTCGCAAGGCTTGGGTAGAAAGCTGCGCATGCTTGTTGCCACAGTTGGTGTGCCAGCCATTTGCTGGTTTTTGGTGGGCCTAGCCATGGTTTAGGTGAGCCGATGTAGTGGAGGTTTAGGTCTAGATTCCCCTCGCACAGCGCACGGGAGGAGCCTATCGCAGTGCGGTGGTTGATGGAATCAGGCAGGACGAAAGACTTGCCCCGACAAAGAAAATTGAAGACTGATTGATCGCCCTGCCGTGCTTGCCCGATCGAGGCGCGGGCAGCGATCGAGCGAGCTGTGAAATCAATTCCTCGCAGATCCTTGAGGTTCATCCACAT
>JAYULG010000511.1:0-5878 GCA_043763755.1 Akkermansiaceae bacterium
GATCCCAATGCGAATAACTACGTATGGTCCATTTCCGTCCAGCCAGATGGGAAAATATTAATGGGTGGCGGCTTCACGGATGTAGGTGGCGTAGCGCTCAATTACTTCGCCCGGCTGAATGCGGATGGCAGTGTGGATTCCACATTTTTCCCGGAACCCAACGCATCTATCTACTCCTCCGCGATTCAACCGGATGGGAAAATCCTCCTCGCGGGCTTTTTCACCACGGTGGCGGGCGTGCCGAGAAATTACGTCGCCCGGCTAAATCCGGATGGCACGCTAGATGGAGCATTCAACCCGGAGACAAATGCCTATGTCAGCTCATTTGCACTCCAGCCTGACGGGAAAATTCTCATCAGCGGTGGATTCACCACCGTGGGCAGTGTGGCGCGCAATCACCTCGCACGGCTCAATGCAGATGGCAGCCTCGATGCTGCGTTTAATCCAAACGTCAATGCCCCGGTCTATTCGCTCGCAGTGCAAAATGATGGGAAAATCTTCATCGGCGGGGGATTCAGCATGGTGGGTGGAGTTTCACGGAATCACTTCGCGAGGCTCAACAACGATGGCAGCTTGGACTCTGGATTCAACATCAATGCGAATGGCTCGATTGTTTCGCTTTCGATTTTAGCGGGCGGTAAAGTGCTCATCAGCGGAGAATTCACCACCATCGGCGGCGTGGTGCGCAATCGCATCGCCCGGCTGAATGCAGCGGGCAGCCTTGATACCACATTTCATCCAGATGCAAATGGCGTGGTGTATTTCGGCACGGCACAAGCGGATGGAAAAGTGCTGATGGGTGGTGAGTTCACTACCGTGGGCGGCGTGGCGCGGCCCTTCCTCGCGCGGCTTGCGAATAACGATGTGGCCGCGCAATCCATCGTCGTCACTAACACCGCGCAGATCGATTGGCTACGCGGTGGCTCTACCTGCGAAATCGAGCAAGTGACTTTCGAGTCATGGGACGGCAGTGCATGGATCTTGCAAGGCAATGCCCAGCGCATCTCCGGCGGGTGGCGGCTCACGGGACTTTCTTTGCCAGTGACTAGCTTGGTGAGAGCGCGAGGCCGGAGTAACAGCGGCTTTCAAAATGGCAGCACCGGAGTGATCGAGCAGATCGCCACCTACGGCGCTGGGACCTTCCCGGACATCGCTGTGGCCACCGATGGTGGGCCTAGCTTCGCCTCGGGCACTGCCACTTTGAATTTTGGAAATTCGCCCAAAGGCATCACCAGTCCGCTCAAGACCATCACGGTCACAAACGTGGGCAATGCCTTTCTCACAAACTTCGCGATCACCACGGTGGGCGGGGATGCGGCGGATTTCACCACCAGCCCACTCGTGGCAAATGCGCTCGCTCCCGGTGATAGCCTGACCTTCACGGTGGCATTTTCGCCGGGTGAAATCGGCTTGCGCGGCACCTACTTGAGTCTAGCCAGCAACGATGCCGATGAAAATCCGTTTACCATCGCGCTCTCTGGCACTGGCACATTTATCGACCCGAGCTTCGATGCCGCCATGGATGGCACCGTCAAGGCCATGGCGGTCCAAGCTGATGGCAGAATCCTCGTTGGCGGAGATTTCACATCCGTAAATGGCATTGCCCGGAATTCCATCGCCCGCCTCATTTCCAGTGGCAGCCTTGATCCGTCTTTTAATCCGAATGCCGATGCTCCCATCGATACTCTAGCGGTGCAGGCAGACGGGAAAATCCTCATCGGCGGAAATTTCACTACCGTGAGCGGACTCGCCCGCAGCCGCATTGCGAGGCTAAATACGGACGGAAGCCTTGATCTCACTTTCAGCCCCACCGCGGATGGGCCGATCATTTCGCTCACCACGCAGGCCGATGGCAAAATCCTCATTGGAGGTGAATTTTCCCTCATCAGCGGCGCAGCCCGGGGGGCACTCGCCCGTCTTAACAACGATGGCAGTCTCGATGCCACATTCAGTCCTGCCGCCGATGCAGCCGTCCGTTCCATCTCAGTGCAAGCAGATGGGAAAATCCTCGTCGGGGGGAATTTCACCACCTTGGCAGGAGCACAGAGGCACTCTATCGCCCGCCTCAATGCGGATGGCAGTCTCGATTCTACTTTCGCTCCGGATGTGGATATCTCCGTTCGCGCCATCGCCCTGCAAGCGGATGGTGCGAGCATCATCGCTGGCGATTTCACCACGGTAAATGGAGTCCTCCGCAACCGCATCGCCAGGCTGAACATCGATGGCACCCTCGATATCGATTACAATCCGAATGCCAATAGCACCATCGCCTCCATCGTCATTCTTGCAGACGGTAAAGCCATCGTTGGCGGCTATTTTACCAACCTTTGTGGAGCTTCTCGTAGCTACCTCGCTAGGCTCCTTCCGGATGGCACGCTCGATCTTTCATTCACGCCCACTGCCAATGGAGCAATCGCAGCGCTCGCCGTATTTTCAGACGGTAATGTCCTCATCGGGGGGCCATTCACCAGCGTGGACGGACTGCCGCGTCGATCGCTGGCGAAGCTTTCAAATACCATCGCCGCCACCCAAGCGTTCGCGATCACAGGCCCAAATCGCATCGATTGGTTACGAGCAGGATCCACCAGCGAGCTTGCGCAAGTCACCTTTGAATCGTGGAACGGCAGCGCTTGGATTCCGCTCGCGAGTCCCACCCGCATCAGCGGTGGCTGGAGTGCAAGCGGGCTCTCCCTCACCGCAAATACATCACTCCGCGCACAAGGGAAAACCACCGGAGGATCGAACAACAACAGCGGCGGCATCATCGAGCAGACCGTAATTTATGCCTCTGGTAATCTCCCTGACCTGACCGTGTCGGTGAATGGCGGGCCGAGTCTGGTATCCGCAAGCGCCATCGTCGATCTCGGCAGCGTGCCACAAAACATCTCCAGCGCCACCAAGACCATCACTCTCACCAACTCAGGCACCGCCCCGCTCACCAATCTCAGCCTCACGAAAGGTGGGGCAAATTTCGCGGAATTCACCGCCAGCATTCTCACCCAAACCACACTCGCGCCCGGAGCCAGCACGAGTTTCACCGTCTCGTTCAAGCCATCTCAAAGTGGCCCGCACGGTGCGTCACTCGCCATCGCCAGCAACGATGCAGATGAATCTCCTTTTACCCTCGCACTCGCTGGGACCTGCACATTTATCGATCCCACTTATAACCCAAACGCGAATGGCGTGGTCTCCGCCATGGCCCTCCAAGCCGATGGAAAAGTCCTCCTCGGTGGAGGTTTCACCACCCTCAGCGGGCAGGTGCGCCAGTCGCTAGCCCGGCTAAATCCTGATAGCAGCCTTGATTCATCCTTTGCCCCAACTTCCAACGGCCACGTTCACTCCATCACCGTGCAGGCCGACGGGAGAATCCTCGTCGGTGGCCTGTTTACCACCATCAGCGGAGTGGCAAGGAACTCACTCGCCCGCCTCAATCCAGATGGCAATCTGGACCCATCCTTTAACCCAGATGTGAACGCTTCCGTCCGCTCGATCCTGATCCAGTCTGACGGGAAAATTCTCCTCGCTGGGGACTTCACCAGCGTTAGTGGGATTTCTCGGAATCGGCTCGCTCGCTTGAATCTAGACGGCAGCCTTGATACCTCATTCCAACCGGATGCCAATGGCACCGTAGAGACCATCGCCCGCCATTCCAATGGCGGGATTCTCATCGGTGGGAGCTTCACTTCCATCGGCGGCGTGACCCGCAATCGCATCGCCCTGCTCGCACCCAATGGCGATCTCGATTTAACATTCGATCCAAATATCACTGGCACCATCCTCACACTCGCCATCCAGAACGATGGGAAAATCCTCCTCGGCGGAAACTTTACCCACGCCGCCGGCATCGCCCGTCAGCGGCTCGCTCGCCTCAATTCAGATGGCAGTCTCGATGCGCTTTTCAATCCGGCTGCGGATGGCCCGGTAGCTTCCCTCGTCTTGCAAGCGGACGGGAAAATCCTTGTCGGCGGAGAATTCACCACACTCGGTCAAGTCGCCCGTAGCTACCTTGCACGCCTCCTCCCAGATGGCCGCCTAGACCTTAGCTTCGCGCCCCAGCCCAGCGCTGGAGTGCATTCTCTCGCCATACTCGCAGATGGAAAAATCCTCCTTGGTGGAAAATTTACTTCGTTAGATGGCCTCGCCCGCAGCCGGATCGCCCAGATTTCTAACACCACCGCTGCCGTCCAAACACTCACCGTTCCTATGCCAAATCAGATCGACTGGCTGAGGACAGGCTCCACCGCCGAGCTGGAGCAAGTCACTTTTGATCTGTGGAATGGCAGCGCTTGGACGAGCCTCACCAGCCCCACTCGCATCGCGGGCGGCTGGCGCAGCACTGGACTCACATTGCCCGCCAGCACATGGCTACGCGCGAGGGGCCGGACCACGGGCGGAGTGAATAGTGGCAGCTCCGGCATCATCGAGCAAATCTCCGCCTATGGGTCAGGCACTTTTCCGGACCTACTCGTCAAGCTCGATGGTGCGCCCATCCTCACTGCCAGCGCCATTTTCTCTGAGCAAGCAATCAACACTCAAAGCACTCCTAAAATCATCAGTCTCACCAATGCCGGTGATGCCCCGTTGAGCAATCTTTCCCTCGCCATCACGGGCCTCCATCCTGCGGATTTCACGGTCACCGATCTGGGCGTTACCACTCTCGCGCCCGGTGCCACCACCACGGTTTCACTCGGCTTTTCCCCCAGCGGCATCGGCCCACGCAGTGGGAGCCTTGTACTCACCAGCAACGATGCGGATGAAAGCCCATTCACCCTCACGCTCAGCGGCACTGGAACTTTCGCCGATCCCACTTTCAATCTGAATGCCAATGGCATCATCACCGCCTTCGCCAGCCAAGCGGATGGGAAAACCCTCATCGGCGGGACGTTCACCCAGCTTGGTGGTGTGCCGCGCAACGGCCTCGCCCGCATCGCGCCAGATGGCAGTCTTGATGCCAGCTTTATTCCCGTGATGAACGGAAGTATTGCTTCCATCGTCGCCCAGCCAGATGGGAAAATCCTCGTCGGGGGAAGTTTCTCCATCGCCCAACTGAACACTGACGGCAGCCTCGATCTCGCGTTCGATCCAAACGTCAATGGACCCGTCAACACCATCGCCATCCGGCCCGATGGGAAAATCCTCCTCGGTGGCGCATTCACCACGGTGGCCGGTGTGGCCCGCAGCTCCATCGCGCGGCTCAATCCAGATGGTAGTTTGGACATCTCATTCAATCCCACGGCCAACGCCGCCGTCCGCTCATTGGCCGTTCAGCCTGACGGCAAAATCCTCGTCGGTGGCAGCTTCACCAGCATCGCAGGCGGTAATCGTGATTACTTAGCCCGCCTCAACGCTGATGGCAGCCTCGACACCGGTTTCAATCCCAGTGCCAATGGCCTCGTCAATGTCCTGATGACCCAGCCCGATGGGAAAATCCTCATCGCGGGAAATTTCATCACCCTCGGCGGCATCACTCGGAACAGAATCGCCCGAGTCCTCCCAGATGGCAGCCTCGACACCAGCTTCCATCCCGATTCTAACAACCCGGTTCTTTCCCTGGCACTTCAGGCAGACGGGAAAATCCTCGTCGCCGGTGAGTTTACTACTCTCGGCGGTGTGACGCGCAATCGCATCGCCATGCTCAATCCGGATGGCAGCGTCCACCCACCGTTCGATCCCGCTGCAAACGGACTCGTCTATGCCCTCGCCCTGCAAGCCGATGGGAAAATCCTCGCCGGTGGAGAATTTACCACCCTTGGCGGCGTTTCTCGAAATCGCATCGCACGCATACCCTCTGTGTCTGCCGCCACCTCATCGCTCACCGTCATTGGCACCAGCGAGGTCACTTGGCTACGTTCAGGCAGCAGCGCTGAGATCGAGCAAG
>JAYULG010000512.1:0-1689 GCA_043763755.1 Akkermansiaceae bacterium
TCCGCCCGGCTTAGAGTCTTCCGTCTGGGAGTGCCGTATGGCCCGGTGCTCACGCAGGCACTCACCTACAACGCAGCAGAAGCCTCGTTTACCTTTGCACCTACTATTGATGCAGAGCTTGCCGAGTATGACTTCGTAGTATCGATGCTTGTGGGACCTACCGAGACGCAAGTCACTCGGGTAGCCGGAATCGTCGCGGGAGATGCCTTCATCGTGAATGGTCAATCGAATGCAGATGCTCAAAGATACACCAACTCTGCATTCACCTACGAGAACCCCTATTTAAGAACGTTTGGCATCAATGCCACTACCGCAGCCGGCACTGTTGCAGACCTTAATTGGAAGACTGCCACTGGCGATGGCAGCCAAGATCGGCTTGGCGGCATCGGCCAATGGGCACTTGTGATGGGCAATCTGATGGTCTCACAGCAAAACATTCCCATCGCCATTCTAAACGCTGCCCATGGTGGACAAGAAGTCGGATTCTTCCAAAGAGATGATGCCAATCCTGAGAACCTCAATTCGAACTATGGGCGTATGCTCTACCGAACCCGGCAAGCAGGACTCAGTGGCGGCATCCGCGGCGCCTTTTTCTACCAAGGTGAAGCAGACTTTGATAGCGCATCCGCCCACGAACTTGGATACCGTGAGTTGCGCGCCGATTGGAAACGAGATTACCCATCGCTCAGAAATACTTTTGTGTTCCAAGTCCGCGAGGGCTGCGGTGTCACCCGTTTCGAGGTCGATCTCCGCGATGCCCAACGCAGACTCGCAGATCGCTTTGCCGATACCACAATCCTCTCAAGCAATGGTCTCAATAGCCACGATGGATGCCACTTTGGATTCACAGGTGGCTACGAAGTCCTTGGCTTCAACACCTTTGGCCAAGTGCAGCGCTCATTATACGGCGGTCCTAGTGCCAATGTTGATCCTCCCAACCCTGCCTCAGTCCAACTCGTAGGCACCAATCAACTCAAGCTTACATTCAGGAGCGTTGGTGATACATACACCTTCCAATCAGGAGCACAGGCAGATTTCAAAGTCATCGGAGCGCCCATCACTGTCACTGGTGGGGCAGTAACAGGAAATGAATTACTCCTCAATCTTTCTGGAAATGCCACTTCCGCCACACGCCTTAATTACGGCGGCAGACAAGGTGCTGGCCAATGGGTCACCAACTCAAAAGGAATAGGGATGCTTAGCTTTTCTGAACCAATTCTGCCACCTTAAGCAGACGGTTTCTCATAAAAGTGCATTTCAGTTATAATAATGATGGCATCATCCCTGTTATTGAACATTATGCCCTCGCCAGAGTCTATCAGGTAAAATACTCGCTCCTACCTCCCAATGAATTTATCAAAAGCATCCGCCTTTTTATCAATTTTCGCATTTGCCTACTCCACCCGGGCAGCCGTTACCTTCTCCGAGGATTTTTCGAGCGGAAAAGGCTCTAACTTAATCGTCACAGGCGGTAGTGAGACCACGATTGACTTCGCGGGGGGATCGGCAAATTTCACTGGGCTAGACTCATCCGGCGCAACCCGTGCCTATCTCGGCACAAGTGCTACATTCGATCTGGCCGTCGCCTTCACAGCAGAAGTCGATGTCATAGTTCCCAATGGCTCTGGGGGAAATGGCCTAGCATTCTTCGGATTTGGCACCGGCCAACGTGGAGATTCCTCGCAAGGT
>JAYULG010000513.1:0-5863 GCA_043763755.1 Akkermansiaceae bacterium
TCGCTCTCATCATGGTGCGTAAGACTGTGAAGATCCCAACGGCTTTTGGTGCGGTATTTGTAACAGCTTGCCTCATCGCCCTCAGTGCGTGGGATATGGCTCACCACGCGGGTGCTATCCGTTTGAAATGCAAGTGCCACGATATCGAACATCATGCGCGTGTATTCGCTGTAGCCGCGGCCATCACCGGCGATCCGCTCGCGTGGGGAGCCAGAGCCGAAGTCTGGCTTGTCCACTTTTGGCTTCGGACGGTCAATCCACTCCTGCTCGACTTTGATGCGGGCCTCAAGCTCGCTGATGGAGGTGAAATATTGGTCCAGTCTTGCTTGGTCATCCTTACCGAGCCGCTTTTGCAGGGCTTGGGCTTGCAGCCGGATAGAATCAAGAAGGCTTGTCCGCTGGGCGATTGCCAATTTCGCGGTAGCAAGAGACTCTGGTGTGACTTCGCCAAAGAGCTGTTCAAACAACACTTCGGGGCGATTTTCCGGAGTGATGGGAGTGTTGTTGCGGCTCCAAGAAAGAGTGGAGGGCGATGGGCCGCCGAAGCCAGTCTCGCGCACCGTGCCGAGCACCAGTGAGGGAAAACGAGTGGCGCTACCGTGGAAACTTGCGATCTGTTGATCGACCGATGTATGCGACTTTCCATTCACATGGGTATTGACTCCAGTGAGCATCACCGAGCATGAGCCGTGGCCGCCGCTGTATGCTTTGAGTCCCGTCATGACGGTGCAATCGTTTTTGAAGTCGGCCAAAGACTTTAGTGGTGCGCTGAGTGTGTAATCACGGCCAGTATCCTTGGGCGTGAAAGAGCGGATTTCCACGCCTAGGCCCCAATAGGTGAACATTGAGCGGCGCGGGATTTCCCCCGTGGCCATGGAGCCAGCGGTGGAAATATTTTTCGCTTGGGCACTCATGACTTCGAGCCATGGCAGGGCTACACAAGCTCCGAGACCTTTGAGAAACGTGCGGCGCTCAAGTTGCCAATGGTTGGTTTGGATATTCATAATTTGAGTTCTAGGAAGTAGGTTGAGGATTATTTGGTTTGGAAAAACTCACTGGCGACGACGGCCTGAATCATCTCTTGGAGGCGGTAGCCATTCTTCGCAGTATGCTTAGCGATGTGCTCCACGGTAAGATGATCACCGTAGCCGATGGGGCGTCCGAGGGCGTAGCAGAGTAACTTTTCAGTAAAGCCCTTTACGAACGTTTCCTTCTCGGAAAGTAGCGTGGTTTTGAATTCTTGGAGAGTGACAAATTTTTGGCCGCTTGGCAGATTGCCACTCACGTCTAGCACTGGATCTTGCTCTTCGCCCTTCATGCCCTCGCCGTTTTGGTGATCCCGCCATTGGCCGATGGCATCGTAGTTTTCCAGTGCGAGGCCGAAGGAATCGACTTCTTTGTGGCAGCTCGCACAGTTCTCGGAAAGGCGGTGTTGATCGAGCCGCTCGCGCACGGTGAGATTTTTCCCCTTGATGGGCGGTAACTCGCCGGCATCTGGCGGCGGTGGTGGCACGGGCTTGTTCCATAGCGTATCGAGCACCCATGTGGCACGGCGGACTGGTAGGGTGCGGGTGCCATCTGCGAGGAATGTATGGATTCCAGACATGCCCAGCACGCCACCACGGCGGCCATCTGGCGGCGCGGCTACAGCGCGGAAATAGTCCCCACTCACGCCGTCTATGCCGTAGTGTTTCGCAAGCCTTTCATTCACCATCAGAAATTTACTATCGATGAAATTGAGCAATGAGCGATCTTTGCGGAGGACCTCGCCGAAGAATTCCATCGGCTCATCGCGGCTGCTATCGCGCAGAGCATCATCGTAATCGCGGTAAAATTCGCGGTCGGGCGGTGTGCCATTGTTGAAATTCCGCACGCTCAGCCACTGACCGGCGAAGCTACGGACAAACTCTGCGGACTTCGGATCTGCAATCATTCGCTTGACCTGTTCGCGCAGCATCGCGGGATCTTTCAGCTCGTTTTTGTGCGCGGCGGAGAGCAGTGCGTTGTCTGGTGCACTGCTCCACAGTAGATAGGAAAGACGGCTAGCAAGCTGGAACGAATCAATCGGCTGCTTGCCGTGGGGGCCTTCTGGCGGAGCAACGGCGGCTATATTTTCGCCTCCCAGATAGAGGAACGCAGGCGAGCAAAGTACGTTTTTGACACCCTCTCGGACGGCACCTTTCAAATCGAGCTTACGCTCATTTTTTAGCTGGGTAACCCATGACACCACCGTATCCAGCTCGATTTGGCTAGCAGGGCGGCGATAGGCGCGGGGCAAGAATTTTGCAAAAATCTCGCGGATGTAGGAATCATCCGAGCGCTCAGTGCCATCGAAGAACAAGGCACTATGGCCCTTTGACGGCCATTCCATGATCGGCCCTTCCCATGAGATCGGCCCCACCCATAGGCGCGGGACTTTCGTCGCATCTACCTCTGGATTATAGATATAATAGGGTCCTGGAAAGGTTTCGCGATTTTCTGCGGCGGTGGCATGGGCTTCGTCCACCTTCTTGCGAAGATCTGCGATTGCTTCGGGAGATTCTTTGGCTGCTATTGCATTTTGAAGCCCTAAGCCAGCGAGTGTGGTTTCCCATTGTGGCTTCTGAAACAGAGGATTATCGATCACCGCCTTGGTATAGGGATGATCCCATCCTAGCACCCATGAGCGGTTCATATCTGGTGGCCCAGCTTGCAGCCAAACGAGGAATTCATACTCTTTTGGCTGGCCGATTGGATTATCCACCACCAAAGACTTTTTCACTTCCAGAGGCGTGCCGGGATTGTAGGAAAATACGAGTTTCACCTCTTTGACTGATGTTTCACCGGCGCCCTTGAACGCTGCCGCCTGCACCCGGATGCGATACCAACCATCCCGAGTAATTCCTTTTTTGGCGAAATCCTCTGGGTAGAACGGCACCATGAGATTGCCAGCATAGCGGAAACCATTGGCACCTGTCAGATACTCCACACCGTTATCGCGAATCTTCCAGTTGAATGGACCGTGCGGAACATATCGGTATCTGCGTTTGTCGTGGTCACCTTCTTTGTCCACCTCGATCATTTTTAGTGGCTCTTTGATGCCTGCGACCACTTCCGGTGTGGGATTGCCATCGATCACCTTGCCATTTTCATCCATTTGCACAGCGCCTATGCCATGGATATGTTTTTCCTTTCGGCCATCATACGTCAGGTGCTGAACTTCTGGCTTCTCAAGAAACACGGCTTCGTCCAGCACCTTATCGGCCACCGTCATGTATTGGTTCAATTGTGCCTCATCCATGAAAAGACCCGCCGCACCACGATCAAATCCGCCTACTTTACCGTCTGCTGGAAGTTCCTTTTCAAAGCGACGTGCAAGGTGTGAATCAAACTCAAATAGATCCCGCACCGAGTTTGCATACTCCACGCGATTCATGCGGCGGATGGGCACACGCCCGCCGGCCCCTTGTGCGGCCAGCTCGGTTTGTTTGAGCTTTCCAGCCACCCACGAAGCCACTTCAAATGCTTCAGCCGCATCGGGACGGGCTTTTTTCTTGGGCGGCATTTCGCCAGAGTTGATGTTATCCATCACTTCTTTCCATAGGCCAGCGTGGTTTCCGGAGGTGAAATCTTCTGTCAGGAGATCGATGCGAAAGCCAGCACGTGCCGAGCTCGAGTCATGGCAATCGATGCAATGGTTCTCGATGAAAGGTAAAACCTTTTCACGGTATAGTGTATCTTCCGGCGCAGCACTGAGCGGAGCTAGGGAAAGCAGTAATAGGATGGGTAAGCGGTGCGACATGGGTGTGAAAAAAACTAGCGAATGATCAAGGTGTGGAAATGGCGAGTCCCGAGACTTCTAAGCCTGCGGACCAAGTGTAGGAATTGACGAGTATGCCATCGATGACGTGGCCTACGGGAAGGGGTGATGAAGCAGATGCTTCCCTTTTAAATGCGCGCAGAGGGATACGTACCTCGCGCCAGCCGTCTATCAGCTCACCCACCTCGTGCAGCACATTGACTTCATAATTTCCTGCAAATCCTCCGCCTGAACGAGTGGTGACCAACATGATTTGGAGGCTTTCCGCTTCTGCCATCCGTAATTTCAGCCAAATCTCGGAATCTGCCTCCACGGTGGCAAGTCCGCCATTTCTGCGAAGAAACATGCCGTGATGCACCAGCACGCCACCGTCTTGCCGTCGGCCTGCGAGGTAAGGCCGAGAGGCAAGTGCTCCGGTAGGCAGCGCTGCACTGGGTGGCATCCATGTGCCATCAGCATTGGCAAGAGGCTTCGTGAAATTAGCCTGCCATTTTCCAGAAGGGGCCGTTCTGCGTTGTGGTGCGAGTTCGCTGCCGTGATCAAGCGTTACCACTAGCCGCTCTTGGCCGCCCACGGATGCCTCGCGCCCATCGGCGAGGCGGCGCATCGTTACCAGCCCTTCTGCCACTTCCAAGCGAGTTTCTTGTGCCTGCGCCTGCATTGAAAATTTTGTCCCCTTGACGACGATTTCGGCAGTCGGTGTCATCACTCGCAGTGGCTGGTCACTTGGTTGCGGCTTCACTGCTGCTTCGAAGCTTCCCTCGCGCAGACGTACCTTCCAGCCGCCATCGTGGCAGAAGAATGCTTCACTCTGGCCGTGGAGCGTGATCGTAGAGCCATCGGCTGCCTGCAAGGTGACCAGTGAATCATTGCCCACGAGCGCGAGTGTCCCGGCGGAAAATTTTTGCCCAAGCGCTGGCTGTGTAGCGCGGTCGCCATCGGTCGCGCTCCAGTTCACCGCCCCGCGTGACTGCGTGATTTCCAGCACCTGCGGGTGTCGCCATTTCACGGCCAGCCATCCTCCGCCTGAGAGTGCCAATATCAAAACCGCCGCGAATTTCGCCAAGTTACCCCAGCGCCAATCGCGTCTCGTCGCCGGTGATGGCAGCGGCGCAAGCCGTGAGGTGGGCGCACTGCATGTTTGTTGCGCTTCAGCACAGCGGCCAGCTTCGGCGATGGCCACTACCTGCTCAGCAATACGGCGTAACTGCGCCCGCAGGCTTGCATTTTTTTCCAGCTCCATGACGAGGCGTGATGCCTCGTCATCATCCATCGTGCCATCCAAAAAGCGCACAAGACGTGCGTCTAGCTCGTGTTTGGGTGCATTCATGTCGTTTGGGGGGGGGAGGAAAGTTGCCGCTCTACACATTCTCGGAGTGTGAGATGCAGGCGTGAAAGTTTTTGATAAGTGGCATCCAGCCCGCTGCCCATCCGTGCTGCCACTTCCTTGCATGGTAACGAGTGATAATAGCGTAGCTCGAGCAATTCCCGAGCCGCGGCGGGCAGCCGTTTCACACAATGCGCCAGTGCCTCCTCGCGTCCGCTATCCGCATCTGCCTCAGATTCTTGTTCGATCAAATCTAGCAGCGTGTCTGGTAGACCGACGCTCACTCTGCTGGATTTACGAACCATATTCAGCCCTGCATTGCGCCCCACTGCCTTCGCCCATGAGAGCAACTGCGCTTCATTGGTAAATAAATCCGTCTGCGCCAGCGCCTTCACCATTACCTCTTGGAATACGTCTTCCACTAGATGCACATCCTGCAATGCTAGGTAAAATCCTGCACTCAGACGCGCCCGTGCACCGAGTAAAGTGCGGACGATGTCGTTTTGAGGAAGGAAATTCATTACATAGAAAAGACACATGAATCCGAAATTCCTGACAAATATTTTCAATCCGGCTTCGTAATGCACCGCAACCATGAAACAACAATGCTCACTTGTCTGCTTAATCATCGCTTTCGTCACACTGCCGCAGCTCATTTTCTCGCAACCGGTAGCATCCGTGGAAGCACTCGTGAATGCGACTACCGCAGCCGCAGAATCAGGCACGGTGATCGAGCT
>JAYULG010000514.1:0-5863 GCA_043763755.1 Akkermansiaceae bacterium
ATGAGATTGTGCGGCACCATCCAAGGCTTCCTCCTCCGACTAACCTAACAGATCAGCGCTTTTGGCCCTATTGAGATCATTCTCAGAACACAACTGGCAGAATGCCCGCGCTCCTTGGGTGCGTTCACGGGTGAACTGGGGCGTAACGAATTGGTTTCAGGCTCAGGGTTCTGGTGTTTGTCCGGGGGGAATGACATCGGCGGCGGGGACTTCGAGTTCTTGGCCAGTTAGGTTTGAGCTTACAAGAATTTGGGGGTTGGCGTTTTTTAGTATGGTGTTGTCTGCGTAGAAAGAAGGTGGGAGGCCACTCTCGATGATGAGGCCGGAACCTTGATTGGCTGTGATTTGATTTTTTGTGCAGGATAGAGCTCCGGAAGCTCCGCGGATGACGATGCCTCCTAACAGATTTTTATGAGCCGTATTCGACGTAATGTTTCCAGAATCCGCGCTGGTGAGGACGAGGCCGAATTCGCGATTGGCAATGAGCTGATTGCCAGTGAGGGAGGCGGATGCAGCGCCGTTATCGATATGGATGCCATTGCGGCTATTGGCTTCGCAGCGGTTGTTTGTGAGGATGACGGCAGCACCATTCCATGACTCGATTCCATTTTCAAAATTGTTGATGGCTTCCGAGTTTTTTACTTCGAGGGTGGACCCTACGCCATTGACGGCGATGCCATTCCAACCGTTGTCAGACGAGCGGCAACGCTCAATAAATGCATGCCCATTCTCGATGACGGCGAGGCCGTGGCCGCTTCCATCCACGAAACGGCAGTCGATGAAAGTGCCGCTGCCACCACGGATAAGGGCTACGGAATAGCGATCTTCGCCGGCTGTGAATGAGCGATGGCGGAAAGTAATACCGCTGATGCGCGCTCCCTTCGCCGCAGGGCCTAGTGTGATGGCACTGCCCTCCTCGGGGCCACACTCTACGGTCGTCTTGGTGGGATCTGTGCCTTGGAGATCGATGCTGGCATTGATGCTGATGGGGCCTTGCCATGTGCCGGGAGCGAGGAGGATGCGATCGCGGTCGCGAGCGGAGGCGATGGCTTCGATGAGCGAACGGGCATCTTCTGGCACGCGGATGGTGCGGGTGTAGCTGGCAAGCTTCTCAAGGAGCGAGGAAATTTCAGCGTTAGTAGGATCGAGAGAATTTGCTTCGCGCAGCCAATCGAAGGCTTGTTGGTCGAACTGGCCTTGCTCACGGGCGCTGGCTTTTTGAAAGAGAGCAGCGGCGGCGATTTTGTTTTGCGCGAGTTTTTCGATTGCGGCATTCGCATCTGCGAGGATGGAGGTGGCATCAGGATCACTGGGGATGGAGACCAAAATTTTCTGCGCGGTGGCGATGGCGTCTTGCAATTTCCGCCCATCTAACTGTGCGCGGGCTTGAGCAAGGAGATCCGTCCGAAATAGGGTGGCACGTTGGTGGGCGATGCGCTGGGCGATGGCTTGGATCTCAATATGATTCGGATACTTTTTGAGGACTTGCTGAGTCGCTGAGGTGGCATCGTCGAGGCGGCCTGCTTCGAGCTCGGCGATGGCTTGGCCCGTCCAGTAGGCTGTGAACTGAGTTTGCTCTTCATTCATTCCCGCCTGGATGTTGCGGCGGCCTAGGTGGGCGCTTTCAGATCTTGGTTGCTTGGCTTCGATCTCATCGAACGCGCGGGTGGCGGCTGGCCAATCACGATTTTCGACGGCGAGAGATCCCATGCGTTCGAGGAAAGCGACCCGGATCTGAGTTTGTTGTTTGAGGCTCGTTTCATTTTGCCAATAGAGCCAAGCGCCGCCAGATGCACCGACGAGGAAAATGAAAAACCATGCAAAAAACGATGCCGCGCGGCTTGCGGGCGGTGGACGAGTGGCGTGAGTGGCGGCCTCTAGCGGAGAGGGCGGAGCGGAGGCATTAAAGGGGACGGAGCTTGGCTCTAGCCGCGTGGTCGGGGATGGGCGAGTGATTTCTTTTTTGGAAATTTGGCTAGGCAATGGAGGTGCAGCGATTCCGGTGGCTTGGAGGTGGAGTTGGACAGCGGCGAGGGCTTGGTCTAGCTCATCAAGTTTGCACTGGTAAATTTTTGCGACATTCGGGTGGGTTGCCTTGGTGATCAGTTCAGCAATGTGGGTGCGGGCTTGCTTGCATTCAGGCAGGTTCGCGAGCAGATCGGCATCAAGATCGAGGCCGAGGGTCTTGCGGGCATCTGTGAGGTTCATCTTACGGAGGAGCTGGGGGGAGAAAAGTGGATGATCACCCAATAAAGCATTGGACGATGGGCATGCGGCGCCCGATTCCAAATGCTTTGGAGGTGACACGCAAGCCGGGAGCGGCTTGGTGGCGTTTCCATTCATTCAAGTCCACTCGGCGCTGGATCCAACGCACGGTGGTTTCCTCAAATCCGCGCGAAATAATCTCATCGGCACCGAGTTGGTGCTCGACGTAGAGTTCTAGGATTTTATCAAGGATTTCGTAAGGAGGTAATGTGTCTTGATCTTTTTGATCTGGCCGGAGCTCGGCGCTAGGTGGCTTTTCGATGGTATTCCAAGGGATGATTTCCCGCTCACGGTTGATCCAGCGCGAGACTTCGTAAACGCGGATTTTTGGAAGATCTGAAATCACCGCAAGCCCGCCACACATATCGCCGTAGATCGTGCAGTAGCCCACCGCGAGTTCGCTTTTATTGCCAGTGGTGAGTAGGAGGTGATTGTCTTTGTTTGAAAGGGCCATGAGCAGCACACCACGGATGCGGGCTTGCATGTTTTCCTCAGTGATATCTTCGGGCTTCCCATCGAAGAGAGGGCGCATCGCGGACTTGATAGCCTCAAATGGTGCGGCGATGCATACCTCGGTGCAACGGATGCCCAGATTTTCCGCAAGCGCGAAGGAATCCTCCACGCTACCACGGGAAGAATATGGGCTAGGCATGGTGAGGCCGAAGACATTCTCCGGGCCGAGCGCAGCGGCGGCGATAGCGGCAGTGAGTGCGGAATCGATGCCGCCGCTCAGGCCGAGGCAAACTGTGGAGAAACCGCATTTCTTGACGTAATCCCGCACGCCGAGCACGAGAGCGTGATAGAAATCCGCAGCATCGTCTGCCACGAGGGGGAAATTTTGGGTCGCTGGGGCAAAGGCATCCACCACTTGAGTGGCAATTTCAAATCCCGGGAGCTGCGCAGCCACATTCCCATAGGCATCCATCATCAATGAGTGGCCATCGAAGACGAGTTGATCATTTGCACCCACCGCATTGCAATAAATGACGGGCACCTTGGCCTTGCGGGAGATGCCGCCAATCATCGCGCGGCGCAGGCGAGGCTTGCCAAGATGGAATGGCGAGGCCGAGAGATTGAGGAGCAGATCGATGCCTTTGGCCGTGAGCTCGTCCACGGGATCCCGATCATAAAATGGCCGCTGGAGGTAGTCTTCCGTCCAGATGTCTTCGCAAATTGTGATGCCGATGCGCTGGCCCTTCCAGACGATAGGATCTGACGCCTCGCCAGGCTCGAAGTAGCGCCGCTCATCGAAGACATCATAAGTGGGCAGCAACGTTTTCCAAATACGGCGGTGGATTTTCCCTTGCTCAAGCCACGCGGCTGCATTGCGAAATGGCTTACCCGGGCGCGTGGAGTGGTGGTGATCCACGTAGCCAACGATGAGTGGCACTTCGCGAATTTCACCAGCGAGGTAATCCAGCGCTTGCAAACATTTTGGGACAAACTGCGACTTGAAAACCAAATCCCGCGGCGGGTAGCCGACGAGCGAAAGCTCCGGCGTCACCACCAGCTCAGCACCCGCCTCCAAGCACTCGCGATAGGCAGCGAGGATGCGTTTTGCATTGCCGGGAAAATCCCCGATCACTGGATTGATCTGCGCGATGCCTACATTCATAAACTGCCCTACAGAACACCTGCCCCGGCCACAGGCAAAAGGAAAAACCAAAATTCCCACCCCTCCCCCGCCCTTACCTCGTGAAAACCCACAGAACGACCGCTTGCCGTTTCTTAAATCGTTGTCTAGGCTCCGCATAAATCTCTGCCAATGAAACCATTTTTCCTGCTATTTTTCCTCATTTCACTGTCTCCATTGCACGCCCAAAAGGAAGCTGCGAAGCCGGAAGTAGCGGCCAAAGAACTGCTGCCTAACCAAAAAGCTTTCCTGAATTTGCCCGAGGAAAGCCGCAAGGACTTCATCAAACACGTCAGCGAGGCCAGCCGCCTTTTCCAACAAAAGCGGATCTTTGAAACCCTGGAAGAACTCGATAAGGCTGAAAAGATTTTCGCCGATAGTCCCGAGATCATGAATCTCCGCGGAAGTTGCTTCGTGGAAATGCGGGCATTCGATAAAGCCCTCGATCAATTCAAAAAAGCCAGCGCACTTTCCAAGGACAATTCAAGCATCGGCTTCAACATTGCCGAAGTGTATTTCGTCACAAAGGAGTGGCAAAAATCGCTGGACCTGTTTGAGGAAATTCTCAAGGAAATCCCGACTACAAATGTCGCCCTCAGCCGGCTCGTAGAATTCAAAATCTTGCTTTGTAAAAAGAAACTTGGGAGAAAAGACGAGGCCGTCATCCTCGCAGAAAAGTACGATTTCCTCGATGATTCTCCCTACTACTACTATGCGAAAGCAGCTCTCGCTTACGATGATGATAACTTGATCAAAGCCGAAGAATGGCTGGCCATTGCAGGCCGAATTTTCCAAGACCCTAACGTGCTCGCACCCTGGCAAGATACACTCGTGGAGTTTGGCTATATCAAGAGTTTCTACGGTGAAGAAGATCCTGCGGAGTGATATTTAGGAAGTGTGAGACGCCCGTGGTATCACATCTAAGAAATCTAGCGAACAAGCAAAATTGACAGCCGCCTAAGGCTGCCTGATGGTCGCTTCTATGGGACTGGAAAAAATCACGCAGAAACTTCAAGAGGCACTCCAATCCGCACAGAGCCTCGCTTCAAAATCTGCTCACTCAGAGTTAAAGAGTGCACACGTATTGCTCGCTTTACTGCAACAAGAAGGTGGGATCGCAGGGCCTATCTTACAGAAAGCAGGCATCGACGTGCCACGCCTCAAGGTTGCCACCGCTGCCGCACTTTCCCGCGAGCCGAGTGTGCAAGGTGCCTCCACTCAGCCGCAAATCAGCGTTGGCCTGCGCTCCACACTTGATGCCGCAGATGCAGCCCGCGAGTCGCTCCGTGATGATTATCTCAGCGTCGAGCATTTCCTTCTCGGTGCACTTCAGGGAGATTCACCAGCGGGAAAACTTCTCAAAGAAGCTGGCCTTGATTTGAAAAAAGCCCGCGAAGCCATCACCAGCGTGCGCGGCTCGCAAAAAGTCACCGACGATTCACCAGAAGGGAAATACCAAACGCTCGAAAAGTATGGCACTGATCTCACGGCCCGCGCTCGCGATGGCAAGATCGATCCCGTCATCGGCCGTGATCACGAAATCCGCCGAGTGCTCCAAGTGCTTTCCCGCCGCACGAAAAATAACCCCGTTCTCATCGGCGAGCCTGGCGTGGGTAAGACCGCCATCGTGGAAGGTCTAGCCCGCCGCATCGTTTCCGGTGATGTGCCAGATTCCATGAAGGATAAGCGCGTCATCACCATGGACCTAGGCGGCATGTTGGCGGGTGCAAAATATCGCGGCGAATTTGAGGATCGGCTTAAATCATTTCTCAAAGAAGTTACAGACTCGGAAGGGAAAATCATCCTGTTCATTGATGAGCTTCACACCATCGTGGGCGCAGGCGCTAGTGAAGGTGCTGTGGATGCGTCCAATCTCCTCAAGCCGCAACTCGCACGCGGCGAGCTCCACGCCATCGGTGCCACCACCCTCAATGAATACCGGAAATACATTGAAAAAGACGCGGC
>JAYULG010000515.1:0-1677 GCA_043763755.1 Akkermansiaceae bacterium
CGTTTTTGGAATACCATATGTCATCTTAAAAATCCGCCCAGAGCTGCGATGGATGCCATCGTTGCCATGGCACTCGCCGGTGTCTGACCAATCTGCAATGAACACACCACCGTCCGGCCCATACAGCAGATCGATGCCCCTAAACCACGGATCTGCGGAAAACGCAATGTCCGGCTGATGCTTACCCACATAGCCTGAGCCATCAGTGCGGACGACGTCCTCCACGTTCAGCCGCCGACCATTAAAATTAATAGTTAATAATTTCCCGCGCCACTCATCGGGCCAGTTATCTCCCGAGTAAAACATCAGTCCAGTGTGCGCATGACCGCCACCTGCCGCGGAAGTGCCGTCTGAAATTCCATTTTTATGCCAGTTATCCCATGGCTCTTTAGTATCCCAATGCACATGATCCGCATGTTGCTCGATGGTTTCATAAACATGAGGAACTATATCTTCTCCATGCATCCGGCGGTAATGCGCACCAGGAAGAGCATGCCAAAGATGCCCAATAACTGTGTTGATAAAAAACGCCTCACCATATTCATTCCAATCCATCCCCCATGGGTTGGTTGTGCCATGGCAAAAAACCTCAACTGCATTTCGCTGCGGGTGAAAACGCCAAATCCCACCGTTAGTCTGTGCGCGCTCTTTCGTTGCAATTCCCGGACGACCAATCGCTGAGACTGCTTGGATCCCTTGGCGCCCATAGAGCCATCCATCTGGACCCCAGCGCAGCCCATTTGCCATGGTGTGGTGATTCGTCTGAGACTCAAAACCATCCAACTTGATCACTGGCGCACCATCTGGAACATCATCCGCGTTTCCATCTGGAATAAAGATAAGATTTGGATGGGTGATGGCCCACACGCCACCCATCCCAATTTCGATACTACTCAAGCGCTGAAGACCTTCAGCAAACACCTTACGGCTATCAGCTTTTCCATCGCCATCGGTATCCTCGAAGATTAAAATTTGATCGCGTAGCGCATCATCATACTTGATGGCCACTTCGGCAAATGAATAACACTCAGCAACCCACAAGCGCCCACGCGCATCTACCGCCATGGCCACTGGCTGGGATACCTCTGGCTCGCTCGCGAAGACCTCCATCTGAAATCCGGGGGGCAACTTCCACTGCTTTGCAGCATCAGCCGCCGCCAGCGGGAGTGCATCTACCGCATGACTGTTATATGGTGCCAGCAGCTCCCCACCAAAAGATGATAGGCTCAGAAGGTGTGAAAAAAGGAGAAGACGGGAGCGGAACATTGACGATGAAGTCTTGTTGCACCGGAATGAATCCTCCGCAATCAAAATCAAGTGTTCCCACTGCCACGTCTTCACTTAAGGCGATTGCAATTTTTAAAATATAAGCATGGGAACTATTGACTCGCTCCCATGCCCAACTACCCACCCGCTCTCCGTGTATGCCTGCATTACTGCCAGCTTCTGAAAGCGTTTCGTAGTTTTTGGTCATTCCTACTTGATAAGAATGACCGGAGTGAAATCAAATTTTGCGAGAGCGGCGCAATCCAAGCGCGCACAATGCACCGCTTAGAAGGATGGCCGAACTCGGCTCAGGAACTGGTGTCCCCGAGATGGCAAGAAAGGAAGTGTTGTTGGTGAAATTGCTGCCGTCCGTGGCGGTGAATACGACGCTACTTAGAACCTTTGAAGAAA
>JAYULG010000516.1:0-5800 GCA_043763755.1 Akkermansiaceae bacterium
TCGATTTCCAACGACACTGTGTGGTAGTCCACCGTGCGTGAGATATCATCGGCAAGTTTGCTAAAGGTCCTGCTGGGTTTCATTAGCACTGTGACTAGGAGAGTCTGTGGCTTAGCCCGTTCCTCATCTGGCACGCCGATGTGGGCCGAGACTCTGAGGCGGCGAATCTCAATCGCATCCAGTGGATGGGTGGCCGCAGAGCATGGGATAAAGTCCCGCGCCATGCACTCAGTGATGAGGATCCGCGTGGCATGATTGAGGTTAAGCGCAAGAGCATCTGTGGACGTAAGCCAGAGAAATTCTTCTGCTTCATCATTCAGTAAAACATCAGTGGTTAGCGCCTCGGCGACGTAGTTGATCAGGATAAAGTGCTCAGGACGCATGAATTCAGGCGAATTGATCGACTCTTGGACCATCACGAATTGGATGTTTTTCAGCACGAGGGCCGTTTCTTCGCAGACTTCACGGTGCAGCGCTGCTAGTGCCGTTTCGCACCGTTCGATTTTGCCGCCGGGGATGCCCCACCGTCCGCCCCATTTATGTGTGCGGATCAATAGAAGTTTCCCTGCGCCATCGTGAATGAGTGCACCCACCGTGGAGATTGGGCGGGTGGTAAAACGTTGGCGATCTAACAAGCTGCGTAAAATGCCGAGGTCCGGAACCGTGAGATCGGGCCGCGCGGTAGCGATGACTTCTGCGTGATTGTAGCCAGTGAGTACTGCGATGGAGGAGATGCCGCCGTGGCGCGCAGTTTCTACATCGTGCGTCATGTCCCCGACGAATGCAGTCTCAGTGGGATCGAGGCCGTGGTTTTCAAGAATTTGGTGGATGAGCTCGCGTTTATCAAGGACACCTGAGTAAGTAGCCTCGAAGTGATGGCGTAGCTGGAAATCATCCAATTGTCCCTCGAAGGCGAGCTGATCCATGGAAGTGAGGACGAAGCAACGGATGCCGAGAGCACTGCACCATTCGAGTTTTTCTCGGGCGTGAGGGAGGATGGTGATAGCGGAGGTAGCCGCAGCAAATGCGGGCCGGAAGTGCTGCTCCAGCTCATCTAGCGCAATGTGCGGCAGTAGTTCTGCATAAAATTCGCTGTAAGGTAAGCGGAAGCGCCTGCGGAATTGTTCGCGGTCTAATGGTGCAATGCTATATTTTTCTAAAACTGCATTGGTCGCCTCGATGACGGGGCCTAAATCGTCCACCAGCGTGCCAGACCAATCAAAAATCAAATTGCGGAACATGGTAAGATCCTTGGCGCAGGAGTCCGCACCAGAGAAGAGCCAATATCATCCAAGAGTGAATTTTATCGATTTGATCCGAGTTTCCCCCAGTTGGGCACGGATGCGGGAAAATAGCATGGGTTTCATCTGCTCTAGCTGGAAGCGCAGTGCTGGCTGAGTGACGCGCAGAACGAGATGGCCGCTTTTGATAGAAACGGGCTCAGTATGGCGGGCGATAAATTCACCGGCGAGTTCCTTCCAAGTTGCCCGCACTTGGTCTTCGTGCAGCCCATCTTCCGCTCCCACGGCGCGAAGAATCGCGGAGATGAAATCCTTCGCCTGATGGACATCCGCATTGAGATCAAGAGGGCCATCCGTCCCCCACCACTCTCGCAGCACTTCCTTCCGGATGTTGCTTTTCGGTGGCTTCTTCTTCATGAGCGAGAGGGTGATTATCCTTCACCGTCTTCGCCGATGGCTTCGACCGGGCAACCCTCCATCGCCTCGCGGCATTGCTCAGTTTCCTGATCGTTTTCTGGTTGTTTATAAACGTAGGAATAGCCCTCGTCTTCGGCACGGGTGAAATTGCTCGGCGCGGTTTCACGGCAGAGGTCACAATCGATGCATTGGCTGTCCACGTAGAACTTGCCTTGGATGTTCTCGATGTTTTTTTCTTCGCGGTCAGCCATGATTGTTGCCAGTGTTGAAGCCCTTGGATGCCCTTGCTGGGGGCTTGATGCAACTTGATTTTTCATAAATTGCCATTTGGCTTTCGCACTGGTCATTTCCGATTTCGGCCTTTAAAGGTATCACCCGCCTGTCATGACTTCCGAACCGCCATCCACACCCGACGAATTTCCCCCTCCATTGCGGCAGCGGCCCGGCGTGGGAAATCTCAGCAAAGCCAGTGTGGAGATGGATCTTTGGTCATTCGATGAGGATGAACCCGCGCAAGAAACGAAGCCCAAGTCTATTGCACCGCTGCCCGAGCGCGGCATCCCTGCCGCAAGGCTGAGCGAGGCCGAAAAACTCCTCAGAAAAAACGAAGAGTCTGGCCTGACGAAGCCAGCAAGTGCCAATAAGTTTCTCGTGAATGTTAAGAAGTTTAAGGGCATAGACATGGGTGATCCAGATGCCAAGCCTGCTTCTACTGCGGATCCGGAATTCGATGATCTCGATCATTGGGAAGTAAATGAGGCGTTAGAGCCGCCGAATGAAATTGTTCAAGATCTTCCAGAACTACCTGCCACTTTGGAGGTGGACGATTTTATATCCGAGGCAGAGGAAAAGCCAAGCACTACAGCCGTCACGGATGAGCTTGCCGCTGCCGCTGTCTCCGGGGGGCAGGCGAGCATCAAGCAGACCTCAAAAATACCTTCAAAGGGAGCACTTTCCACAGCGCTGAGGCCCTTGCTGGCGATGGGGGTAATGGAGCGAGTTTGTCTTGCCTCATTATTCGCAGTAGTGCTCTTGGGCGGAGGTTCCTTTTTGCTAGTTTCTATCTATAGCCTACCCACTGAATCAGCCCGGGTGAAAGCAAATGACTTCCCGATCAAGGGTCAGAATATCGAAATCACCAATGCGGTGAGCTACTGGCGCGCACCCATCATCGGAGGTGAAACTCCTGATATCTTTCGCCGAGGGACCGTCTTTTTGCCTGCCGTAAAAATACATATCGGCACCGGCAGTGCGGCGCTCCGAGTGGTATTTCAAAACCAAGAAGGAGAACTCATCGGTGATGTGCAGACCCGCGCCGTGACGGCTGGGCAAGTGATTGAAATCCCAGCGACTGCTGGATTTGATGATGCCGGGATGCACGCGGCTTACCGCACGGGAGAAGGGAAGCCATGGACCATTCAGCTCAGCGAGGCTGCGAAAGTGAATTCGCCCGCTAGCGGCTATAAGAAACTATTCGAAATGAATGTTTCAACAGACCGCCGATAATCAACCGCACTACTATATGCCCAATCAGGAAGTTACGCCATTGGTGCCCCGCGAAGGCTGGCACGTCATGCATTTGTTCTATCATGTGGATCACGCCCAGTGGTCACTTTACAGCGATGATGAGCAACGCCAAGCGAAGACCCGCCTGACTGAGTTAGTGCAAGAAATTCGGGCAAATCCAGACACTCACTTGTTGATATTTTCTATCGCCACACCCAAGGCTGACCTTGGGTTTATGCTCCTTACTCCTGATTTACAGATCGCAAATACTTATGAAAAGCAATTGAGTTTATCACTCGGACAAGAAATTCTCAGCCCAGTTTACTCCTATCTCTCGCAGACTGAGGGCTCAGAATACACCACCACTCGTGAGCAATATGCAGCGGAGACACTGGTGGCTGAGCAAGCTCTCACGCAGGGCACTCCAGAGTATGAAACCGCGCTCAAAGAATTCGACGAGCGCATGGCAAATTACCTAAAGCATCGGCTATACCCAGTGTTACCTGATTGGCCAGTGATTTGTTTTTATCCCATGTCCAAGCGCCGCAATGGCCCAGACAATTGGTATTCGCTTAGTTATGATTCTCGCCGCAAGCTGATGGCTGGCCATGCCAAAGTGGGCCGCACCTACTCCGGGCGTATTTTACAACTCATTACCGGTTCTACTGGCCTAGATGAATACGAATGGGGAGTGACTTTATTAGCCAAAGACACCATTGATATCAAATCCATCGTCTATGAAATGCGCTTTGATGAAGTCACCGCACGTTACGGCGAGTTCGGGGACTTTTACATAGGTATGCAATTACCGCTCGATGTATTATTCCGCAGGATTTGTTTGTGATTGGGCACTTATCGATATGATCGCAGATTTCAGGATGCCTTCACTTCATCCCAAGTTTTTGACCAAAGCGAGAGCGCATCTCCAAGGTCATCAATAGGCGCACATTTTGCCATCACTGCTTCATCGGGAAACAGGGCAGCATTGCCCCGGAAGTCTTCACTGAGTAGCTTGTATGCCTCGCTATTTGGTGCGTGGCAGATGATTTCCTGCATGTTTTGTGCTGCGTTTTCTGCATCGCAAAGAAAATCAATCAATGAATGGGCGAGATCCACTTGGCCGGAGCCTTTGGCAATACAAAGATCATCACACGAAAATGCTGAGCCTTCTTTTGGAATTTTTACAACGATATCATCATTCTCTTCTGTAACTTGTAACAAGTCACTTGGATATCCCTGCACGAGGTAAAATTCACCCGAAGCGATGCCGCTCTTGTATTGCTCACTATCAAACTTCGCGATGTTCTTTTTCCAACGCCTTGCGACATCGCGAGCCTTAGCGAGATCTTCTGGGTTCGTAGAATTCATCCCTAAACCTAGTGAGAGCAATGCGGCACCGAGCACCTCTCGCATATCATCTAACAATGTAATTCGCCCTGCTAGCTCGGGCATATCTAGTAGTTTGTATGATGCCTCACCGTTGGGGATCTTGCTACCTTGCCAAGCAAGGCAAGTGCCAGCCATCATATAGGGCACGGAATGGATCATTTTAGGATCGAGCGCGAGCTTGAGGTATGCTGTATCGACATTCTTGAGGTTAGGCAATTTTGTCTGATCAAGCGGCACCAGCATTTGCTCGCGGATCATTGCCTTCACCATGTAGGAAGAAGGCGTGTAAACATCATAGCCAGTCGCACCAGCTTTCAGTTTGGCATACATTGCTTCATTCGAGTCAAAGGTATCGATCTCTAGCTTACAGCCATGTTTCTCCTCGAAGGTGGTGATGAGCTTGGGATCGATATAGTCCGCCCATGTATAGAGCCGCAGGGTTTTCCCAGAGTCTTTGTTACAGGAAGAAAGCGAGGCAGCGGCGATGGCGCTAGCGCTGGTGGCGAGAAATTGACGGCGTTTCATTGGTATGAGATGAGGACAAAACAGAAAATCGCTCATTAGCCGATCAAATTTTCGCAGACTTGCGATCTCACTGGGGGCGGCTACCATTTTGCCCAATGAGCCGCAGATCGAGAAAACGGAATCCTGATGCTTCCGCAAATTGGTTAGGAAAAATCCTGATTGCCACTGGGCTTGCTCTAATTTTGCTCGTCGGCCTCGCCTATATCTCGCTGATGACTTTTCTGCGTGGTGATTCTTTCCGTAAATTTCTGTCTGCGGAGGTAAGCCAAGCCACCAATGTGACTGGCGAGTTTTCACCTTTCAAATGGGATGGCCTCGCAGTGGAGACAGATGCTTTTACCGCCCATGGAGAGAATTTTGTCACCGCATTAAAAGCAGAGGGACTCCACACCGAGGTGGGCATGGGCGGGATCTGGCGCGGGATTTGGGAAATCCGCAGTTCCAGTCTCCAGCGCCTCGAATTGTCCGTGGATGCCTCTCAGTCTGCCGTTGGTCCATCAGCCGCTGTGTCTCAGGCTAAATCCAAATCTCTCAGCAAGAAACCCGCGTGGCTGCCCAGCGAGGCTGCACTTGAAGGACTTGAAATTAAGCACATGGCTCTGAACGTGCAGCTCGAGAAGGGGGCCGCCACAGCAAATGATATGGCCGTGAAACTCCGGCCCGCCGGCCCGAAAAATGCGTATCGCGCCGAGATTAAGGGCGGCACCATTCGCCTGCCTTTT
>JAYULG010000517.1:0-5779 GCA_043763755.1 Akkermansiaceae bacterium
CATTTGGAAGCGCGCCCTCAGTCAGAAGGAATTGCAGATTCACGTAGAACGAGGGCGGCCCGATTTTTTGTGGTCGGGAAATAAATAGGAAGCAAACGCCACCTATTTTTGTCCACGATCATGCGCCTGCGGACGTATAGCATGATGTCAAACTCATCTTTGTTCTATCTCACTTTCACACAATTGATTTGAACGCTTTGGTGAAGATGACAATGACATCAGATTTTTCACAGCGAAGGATGGCAAGAACTGAAGGGAGCCGCGGATGCTACATCCAGCTTCGTTCGGCGGAGAAAACTGGCTTGGTCTTTGCGTCTGCTCCAGCAACCCCTTTCTGTCACCGTTCGCGAAGTTCAATCGTTTAAATCAGCTCACCATAACACCCACACATTTCTCAAACCTATGAACACCAATGCATCCAATGTGAAGAACTATTCTTGCCGACCGTCTATTCGGACCCATTTTCGAACTGGCGCAAGTGCCGCGATGCCGCTCGTGGCGATGACCGCCATTTATATATGGCCTCTGGCTTGCGGAGAGGATGCGCCCCTGAAAACTACCCTCCCCCGACAGACCTCGTGGCTGGGAAATACCTTTGGCGGGGTTGATGGAAAATGGGTGCAGAATTACGTAGATGAAATCGAAGTGTCGCCCGACGGCACGGTTTATACCGCCTCCGAGTTCGACGAAGCGGGACGCTGCACTGGCATTTACAAGGATGGCGAAGTCATGTCTACGATGCTTAAGCAGTTTGACGGTAAGGGGGGACACAAAGCTTGGGGCTGGGGCACCGCAAGTCATGGAATCGCGATCGACGCCACGAGGATCTACCTCGTCAATACTGCTGGAGAATTGCTGCGTTTTAACCGAGCCGACTCTCAGTTCATCGACAGCACACCGATTCTGGAAATTACGAAAGTTGGCGACAAAGAAGTGGGCAAGGCTGTCGGATTGACGTGCGCAGGCGGGATGCTCTACATCGTCCGTGACACCGGTGAGATTAAGGTGCTCGCGGTTTCCGATCTAAAGTTACAACATGCCTTTTCAATCCCCGGAGCCCGCGATATCGCCGTGGCTACAGATGGAAAGCTGTGGGTGCTCGCCGGAACCGAGATTCTTCATTACACCGCTTCTGGCGAAGCTCTGCCGCAAAAGATCAGCGATGCCGGAAAGCCGACGGCAATCGCGTTTGGCAGCAAGGGGAGATTACTCGTCTGTGATAATGGGCCGCGTCGTCAGGTCTTGATCTACGAATTTACAGATTCACCGCGTCAGGTGGGAACCTTCGGCGTGCCCGGGGGCATCACCGCAGGGCCTCGTCCAGGCGAAGTTGCACCGCATAAACTGCACTCTCTTGCTGGTGCCTCCACGGATGCGCAAGGGAATCTTTATGTGGCTATGAGCGCGGGTATGATCGATGGCACCGTGCTGCGTCAGTTCAAACCGGATGACAAAGGAGGCTGGGACGCTTTGGGATGGGAACTCCATGGGCTAACTTTCACCGATAGCATTGTGACGGAACCCGGTATTAACGAAATCTCAGTGTATTCACACGCCCACCGCTTCGTCATGGACTACTCGAAGCCTGCTGGCCAACAATCGAAAGTTGCTGGCTACACCCTCGACCCCGATTTGCCGAAAATGGACATCAGGCGTGAAAAACCTGATTACCATCCGGCATTTGTCGCTCGCTTGGAGGGCAAGCTTATCATTTACATGAGACAGATGATGGGAGGTTCTCTCGAATTATACTCGCCTCGGCCGGGCACTGAGTTTCTTGATCCCATTTACAGTCACAAACTCCAACTCGAGGGTTGGGGAGTTTCGGTCGATGAGCGCGGCGACATCTGGGAATGCAATAAGAAGACCATCGCTCGAATTCCATTCGAAGGATTTGCACCAGACGGCTCGCCACGCTTCGGAAAACGTCAAGATTTCGACGCGCCAGCTTCATGGGATGCCCTCCAACGGGTATACTACAACCCGCCAACCGACACTCTCTTTCTGGCTGGCTACACGTCCGAAAAGACGGAAGAATCCTGGGGACTCATTGGCAAAGAGATGGCTCGTTACGATAATTGGCTCAAAGGCACCCGCACAGCCACTTGGACGAAAGCGGTACCACACGATTTCAAGCCTAAGGAAGGGCCGCGGGTGATCATGAAATCGATGTCCATAGCAGGCGACTACCTGTTCATGGTCGGGGTCGATACCAGCGCGCAAGTGCGTGTCTTCGATATGAGAAATGGTGATTTCGTCGGGATGCTCGATCCGGGGGAAGAAGTAGGCGGGCTCGGTGCCTTGGGATGGGTCGACATGGTTGACGCAATTCACGCTTCAAAGCGCGAAAACGGGGAGTATCTTGTTTTCGTGGAGGAGGTTCTTAAGAACAAAATCATCTTCTATCGCTGGACTCCCAAGCTTTAGATGTAACACGATGGCTAGCAAATCCATTTACCTGCGCTGCACATAGCGCCTGCCTCCCCAAGTCATTTCTGCGGACAAACAGCTAAATCCCTCCAAATATGCATTATAATGCAATGAACACCCACTTACCCATTCCGCTCGGCTCATGCTCATATTCATACCTATGCTGGACAAGCCGAGCGGCGTCACAGTGGTGATCGAACGGGCTGGTGGATGGGTGATCACGCATCACTGAGCAACTGCCCTTTTTGCCGCACGGGACGGATGGAAAGCCGGGCTTCATGTAAGCCAAGTCTTGCAGATCCACATGGAGCTCGAGCAACTCTATTTCGGTCTCCGGCTGGCAACAAGGCATGGGCACCAATCATTTTTGTCCACGTTCATGTTCCTTACGACATTCGGTATGGAAACAATATGTTCGAGTCCATTATGACCTCTCGTTTCATCAATAAAAATCATCCCCACATGGACCAATTATTCAAGCATGCTCCGACTCCATTGCCGCTTTTCCCTCTGTGTCATACAGCACTCTGCGCGGCAAAGTCCGGACGACCGCGAGAGCCCACTTAATCGGACCTACATGCTGAATTACCCGTCGGCATTGGCGGTGTCTTCAGACGGCTGTGGCCCTAACAGTCTAGCGAAAAGAAAGATTCAGCTATTAATTTTCCCGCAAGGACTATCAGAACATAAATCCGAAAAGATAGAAGAAAGCGACGAATAGAAAAAACAAAAATCAGAAAAACCAAACCTTGGAACACCCAGATCAAAAAAAACGCAAATCACACAAATCCAATCAAAAAACCTATCAAATGAAACAAGAAATAGACTTATATTTAGCTACCGTCAAATATGGCCCAACGGTCAATTCAGGTTCCTCCCTCCAGCAGTTTAATCTTAGCAGTGAGAAAACAACGCGAAAACTTATCACGTTGGGTATCGCATGCATAGGGTGGCTCGCAGCCGCATCTCCCCTGCAAGCAGTTGTCGGCCCACTTACAGGGACTCTCAATGGCAATCTGGACGGGAGGGAAAGTGTCTTCGATGGCGACATCGGCACCTTTCCGGATACATCCAATGGTAACTGGGCCGGTCAGGATTTGGGAAGTGGGGCTTTCAAGTCCGTCACTCTAATCCGCTTCCATCCGCGTACTGACCAACTTGATCGCATGGTTGGAAGCAAGTTCCAGGGCTCGCATACGCCAGACTTCAGTAGCGGTGTTGTCACTCTGCATGTCGTTACCTCGACTCCGCCGAGCGGCTGGACGGAAGTTCCCATTTCCAACCCAATGGCCTTCCAATACCTGCGAATCATTATGTCCACCAATGCTTACGGCAACGTTAATGAAGTCCAGTTTATCGGAGATGACGCAACTCCAGACATCACCACGCCGGCTGCCCCTACGGCCTTAAGCGCAACGGTGGTCTCGGGCACTCAGATCAACCTGAGTTGGACCGACAACTCCAACAACGAGGATCTCTTCCTTATCGAGCGCAGGATAGGTTCTGGCATTTGGGCGGAGATTACAGCCATCACAGCCGATACCACGACTTACGGCAGCACGGGCTTACTTCCAGGAACACTTTATCAACATCGAGTGCGGGCTTTTAATAACTTCGGAGAGGCCTATGAGTCATTTTATACCAATGTGGCGAGTGCAACCACCACAGGCAACGCGCCACTCACCGGTAGTATCATTGGCGATATCAACAATCGCGACCTACTTTTCGACAACGATACCTCTACATTCACGGATGACGACAATCATTTCATTGCCGGATTGTTTTTCGAAGGAGGGGTGAAGAAAGTCACCTCGCTCCGATTCGCTCCACGGCCTAATCAACTTAACCGCATGATTGGTGGGAAATTCCAAGGGTCCACCACTGAGGATTTCAGCAGTGGAGTAGTCACTATCTACACGATCCCCAGCCAGCCTACAGACGGTTTTAATACGGTCCCCACTGCAAGTCTCTTGTTCAACAACGTAGGCTTTAGGGCGGTGCGATATGTTGCTCCTGCCGAGGGTTACGCTAACGTAGCGGAAATTGAATTTTACGGTGCGGACTATGGCGCCCCGATCAATATGAATCCCCCGCTTGCCCCCTCTTCCGTGATCGCTACAGCAATCTCAGATTATCAGATTGATCTGAATTGGACGGACAATTCCAGTAATGAGGCCTTCTTTTCGATCGAGCGCCAGCTTTCACCATCCGGCCAATGGGTAGAGATCGCCGTTTTGGCATCTGGCACCACCAACTACACGGGCGCAGCCGCGCTGGAGATCGGCACATCCTATGGCTTTCGCATCAGGGCATACAACGACGCTGCGGCCAACGGTGGTTTTTCGCCTTTTTCAACCGTAGTAATCGCGACCACCACCGGCAGGCCGCAGTCAAGCGGAACGCCAATCGGTACGTTTCAAGACATTACCAGCATCAACGTTGACAAAGCATTTGATGGCGACACCAGCACCTTCTTCGAGAGCGGAGAGGAGGGAGCATGGGTAGGTCTGGATCTTGGAGGTCTTACTAAAATCAACAGAATTCGTTTCAGCCCGCGTATTCTCTGGAATGGTCGCATGAATGGAGGTGTCTTCCAAGGATCGAACACACCAGACTTCAGCAGCGGCGTGGTCACTTTATACACCGTTCTTGGCAACCCGCCAAACGGCTTCTCAGATGTTACAGTAGTAATCAATCAGACGTTTCGCTATGTGAGGTTTCTCGCGTTGAACGGTCAGGTGGGTGGCAATCCGGCTGAGCTCCAGTTCTATGGAACCTCGCTGGGAGATCCGTTTTTGATTCCCGGAGGAGCCCTTGTCATTGCGGGAAATCAAGCCACCGTCACTATCCCAGCCTCGACTGCAGGTTTTAGCTATTCTCTATTCTACTCTGACACGTTGAAAGGCAATTCCTGGCTACCAGTGATGGGGAATCCGAAGGCTGGTGGTGGGGTTTTAATCTGGACGAACAATATTACTGGTGCACCAAGGCGATTCTACCGATTGGGAGCTGAATAACCATGGTCCTGCGACCGGCTGGCAAGTAGTCGCGAGGCCGGGGGAGCTTTCCTCCGGCCTTTTTTCTACGGACTGTATTTATCTCGCTAATAATCGACGTGTGGCTTGACCATGAATGTCTCAAATTTATATTCATTCCGCATTTCCGCTGCCCGCCATTCTTTCCGGGATATTCAGGATTAACCTCTAATCCGCAATTGAGATTGAGGATGGGAGGTGCAAGTGCTCATCCTACCGGTGTTTGAAGACGAAAACAACCGAGCAACGGGTTCACCCAATGGGTGAAGGAGAACTTGATTTCAAATTCCTGCCTGCGGGCGGGCAATTTCACC
>JAYULG010000518.1:0-5778 GCA_043763755.1 Akkermansiaceae bacterium
GTGCTTGCTGGAATGGACCGCTGGCTGGACCTCATCATCCCGCGGGGTGGGAAAAACTTGATTGAGACTGTGGTCTCCCATGCCCGCATGCCGGTGATCAAACACTACGACGGAATTTGCCATCTGTATGTTGACGCTGCTGCGGATTTAGACATGGCCGTGAGTCTCACGGAGAACTCAAAAACCCAAAAATGTGGTGTTTGTAATGCTCTGGAAACTTTGCTGGTGCATTCACAAATTGCTGCCGAGTTTTTGCCGAAAGTTGCGCATGCACTTGCGCTGAAAAACGTAGAACTGCGCGGGTGTGAAAAAACTCGTGAAATTTTACCTCAGGCATCCGTTGCGCACGAAGAGGACTGGAGTACCGAGTATCTCGACTTGATATTATCCATCAAGATCGTGGATTCCATGGAAAGTGCGATCTCACACATCAATCACTTCGGCTCACACCATACCGATGTAATTGTCTCTCAAGATGGTGGGGCGGCAGAGCATTTCTTACGCGGAGTGGATTCAGCATGCGCGTTTCATAATGTATCAACCCGTTTTGCCGATGGCGGTGAGTTCGGCTTTGGCGCGGAGATCGGAATTTCTACAGACAAGCTCCATGCACGGGGGCCGATGGGACTTAGGGAACTCACCAGCTATCAATATCGTGTCCG
The DNA here is from genome assembly GCA_043763755.1 of Akkermansiaceae bacterium. Classification (GTDB taxonomy): domain Bacteria; phylum Verrucomicrobiota; class Verrucomicrobiia; order Verrucomicrobiales; family Akkermansiaceae; genus Luteolibacter. Next base: position 663 of record JAYULG010000518.1, read on the forward strand.
AGGGAATGGGCAAGTGAAGGATTGAAGGCTGAAAAATTTTCGCATTTCACTCCTTGAAATGGGAAAGGATGGGTGGTAGCTCTTAAAGTGAATTTTGTTCTAACACCATGAAAATCCATACAACGATCATACTATTGGGCATGATGACTTCGGTCGCGTTTTCTCAAAGCGCGTTACAACAGGCTGAGACGGCTTATGCAAAAGGCCTCGCGGCAGAAAAGTTAGGTGACCCCGAGGCTGCGCGGTCCCATTATGCGAGTGCACTGAAGGCAGACCCAAACCATGCCAGCGCGCGCTACAGCATCGGACAGCTCAAGCTCACCGCGAGTGCTATTGCTGCAAAGGGCCGCGAAGCGAAGTTCGGCGAAGTATTAGTCCCGGCATTTCAGCTTGATAATGCTACGCTCCAAGAGGCACTGCAGGCGCTCTCCATCATTATTGAAAAGCAATCGAAGGATACAGTCGCTCCGAACTTCGTCATCGAAGACCCGAAAAACCAATTTGCTGAAAGGCGCATCACGCTCAATCTAAAGAATTTACCCGCAAAAGGAGTGCTGAAATACGTCACGGATCAGGTCGCAGCGAAGGTCCGTTATGATGAGCATGCGGTGGTGTTGATCCCTCGATGATAAATCTCCTAGTTTGCCTTCGCTGATTTCTGTTACGCGATCACGGTAGTGTTTTGTGTCCGAAAAAGAAGTAGATTTCACCATATTGAACTTCTAGCCCCGCTCGCGGTTTCTGAGGCCCAGAGAATGGTGGCTCCCCCCAGTAAGATAGTGTGTATCTCTGCCCCGATTGCTGCGCGATGTGCGATCGGGGCAGAAACTGAGGAAAGGATTGCTGAGCACCGCTAGCCTAGCGGCCTTAAATGAACCTCACCGCCGATATTGATTCTGCGGCATCATTCCGAATTGCCCTTGACCTTGTCCGCCAATCGGAGAATTCCAAGGGATTTGACTAGTCTGGCTCGTGGGTCCCACAGGTTTTTTCTGCGGATCTCCGGTGGAGCAGGAAGAGAATAAAAAACTTATGCCGCTGGCGGTCATAAGGAACCAAATATAACGAGTCATGGCGTGCAAGTTTAATATTCTTTGCAAGAACGGCACTGTCTGGAACCTAAAAGATAGGCACTTCGAGTTAGTTCGTAGCTGGTGTGGCGAGGATCACACGGTCGCCGGGCTGGATTCGGACTCCAGGCGAGATGCTCTTAAGATCAATTTCGGCGATTGTCTGATTTGGCTCGATAGAGGATGGGCTAATGCGAGCGATCCGTTGGCCATCACGCTCCACCACAAGATCTGTTTGCGGTGTGAATCCAGAGTTTGAACCTGCGCCGATGACCACAAATCCCCAGTCTTGATCGACTGCTGAAACACGGGCTGACAAAGAATTGCGGGAAATACGGGCGGAGCGCTCAGCACTCCGCGTGGCTACGCGTTCTGCATCTGCGCGGGCCGTTGCAAGCGAATTTTCAGCACCAGTTGCAAGCGTTTTGAGTTCTTCGAGACGTGCTTGCTTATCAGTCTTGGTTTTCTCGATTTCTTCGATTTTTTCGGCAAGATTATCGAGGGAAACATCGGTGCCTACCGTCTGAGTCACAGAATTTACCTCTTCCATGGCTTTTTCAAGTTGAGTGAAATCTGCGGTTTGAGTTTCAAGCTCTTTATCAGCCTTGGTGATCTCATTCTTGAGGGCGATGTTCGAGTCCCTAAGGCTGTCAACGTTAGAAACCGTGGATTCTTGGATCCCCTGCGCGTCAGCAATGAGTTTGCGCTGATCTTTGAGATTTTTTTCAACGACGCTAGCTTCGGCTTTTACGCTCTTTTGTAGGTCAAGTGTGGCCAGTCGTTTCTCCTGCACTTCTTTGAACTTCCCAGACTGAGAGAAGGAAAAGAATGCTGCGGCTGCTGCGATGAGAATCGGCAAAATGTGAAGGGCTGGTTTCATGGTGAATCCTGATTGAGTTTTGAGAGATGGATGCTTCAGCCTGCGGTGTCGTTAGCGGCTGGTGCTTTGGGCTTGATCACCGCCTTTTCACCGCGCACTACCCTGTCTCCCACACGGAGAGTGATATCCGGGTCTATCGAACTTGGAATGATGCTTGCAGCGGCAGAATTTTTTTCAACGGCTGTGACGAGAAGCTTGGCCACGAGCTGGCCATCTCTCACCACGTCTAGCGTGGAGTTACCAACGACACCCGCGTTATTCCCGCCTGCAAGGGTGACAAAACCCCAACTGGGATATACGGAGCGGATCCGAGTATTAAGTGTCGCGAGCGACTGCCCAGTTCCGAAATCCTCCAAAGCTTTTTTCGAAAATTCAACGGATTGCTGTGCCTGCGTGCTCTGAAATGCGAGGTTTGCAAGTTTTGCCTCGGCACTTGAAATCTCTTGGGTTAGACCTTCTAGCTCTTGGTTCGTCTCGGTCATCTTTGCTGCGAGCTCCTTCACATTGCCTAGTTTAGAAGTCTTCTCGCGGATATCATCGAGCTTGGCCTTGTTGCTGGCGACTTTGGCGGATTTTGTTTCAGACTGCGCCTTTAGATCATCCGCTTCCTTTTTTAGTTCCGCTTCGGTCTCGAGCATTTTCACTCCCTTAGCTTCCACTTCTGTGCGTTCAGCTTCGAAGCCCGCGATTTTGGCCTGCGTATCAATCAGCTTGGCCTGCTCCTTTGAAAGCAAATCCTTCTGGGCGACTTCCTTGACGATCTCTCGTTCATGAGCTGCCTTATTTTTCATTGCAATAAAAGCGGCGAGAGCGAGAACGATGGCGGTAAAAATTCCGAAGACTTTGGACATGGGATTTTGTTTCGAGGGTGCTTGTTTGACCTTGTGTGGAGGGAATCTAGTGAGGCTTTCGAGGGCACTGCAATCTCAAATTTCACTGAGCTCCAAAGTTTACATGGGCTTGTCTTTACAAAAGCCCCGGCGAGTCTCACGCCTTCTCACCTTTCATGAAGTCTATCTTACGCGTTTTTTCCTATCTCAGGCACTACCCAAGCCTTGCAATTGCCCAACTAGCCTGCGCTTGCGGTATGACACTAGCGGTTTTCGTGTTCCCAAATGCCACAGGATTCGTCATCGATAAAATAATTCCAAATCCCGCGAGGCATGGAGAATTTACCTTCTGGGTGATGATTGCGCTCGGTGGATTTCTACTCAAAGAGGGCCTCAATGCGCTGAGGATTTTCATCAACAACATCTTCGAGCAGAAGGTAATCTATGACATTCGCTCGGACTTATACGAACGCATCCAGCGGCTGCCCCTCAATTGGTTCGATAGCCGCCGCACGGGCGATATCATGACGCGCGTCGTGGAGGATGTCACAAACATGGAGCGGGTGCTCATTGATGGAGTAGAGCAAGGTCTAGTCGCAGCTTTGCAGGTGTTGGGAATCGGCGTATTTCTTTTTTTTCTCAACACAACGGTGGCGGCCTGGGCGACCTTGCCAGTGCCATTTCTCGCGGTGGGAGCCTGGGTCTATTCAAGCTGCGGGCGGGACCGATACAAAAATCAACGTGAGGCCTCTTCTGATTTAAATGCACTGTTGCACGATAATATCTCCGGTGTGCGCCAGATCAAAGCCTACGCCGCAGAGGGCGCGGAACATGGGCGTTTCAATCGTTTTTCAAATGAACTGCGGCGCGCTAACTTGCGCGTGATGAAATGGTGGGCGCTCTACTCGCCGGGCATGTCGTTTTTACGGATGACAGGCTACGTGCTTGTTCTCGCCTTCGGCGGGCGGGCGGTGATGGAAAACAATCTCACCATCGGAGATTTCACTAAATTTTTGCTTTTCCTCTCTTTGTTTTACGAGCCGATCGACCGCCTGAATTCGCTCAATCAAATGCTGCTCTCAGGCCGCGCCGCTGCAGACCGAGTTTTCCACATTCTCGATGCGAAAGAAGAGCCAAACTCTGCTGCCGGAGAGGCGCTAGATGGGAAAATAGAAGGTCATGTGCGCTTTGATGATGTCTCGTTTTCCTATCAGGATCAACCGACTCTGCATCAGGTGAGTCTCGCAGCCCTCCCGGGCCAGACGGTTGCACTCGTAGGTTCCACAGGAGCGGGAAAAACGACTGTGCTGTCCTTGCTAGCGAGATTCTATGAAGCGACATCCGGCAAAATCACCATCGACGGAAAAGACATCAGCACACTTGCGAAGACATCATTGCGTGGGCAGCTCGCCTACGTGACGCAAGAGCCATTTCTCTTCAATGGCACAGTGCGGGAAAATCTGCTTCTCGCAAAACGGGATGCATCTGACGAGGGCCTGTGGTCTGCCCTTGATGCTGCGTTTGCCGCAGATTTTGTCCGCCATTTGCCAAAGGGCCTCGATACAAATGTGGGCGAACGTGGGGTAAAACTCTCAGGTGGCGAAAAACAGCGGCTTTCCATCGCCCGTGCACTACTCAAAAATGCGCCTATCCTCCTACTTGATGAAGCGACTGCCTCTGTAGATTCAGAAACCGAACGGCAAATCCAAGATGCCCTTGATCACTTGATGGAAAACCGCACGGCCTTCGTCATCGCTCACCGCCTATCTACAATTCAAAATGCGGATTGCATTTATGTTCTAGATAAAGGCAAGGTAATCGAGCACGGGACTCACAATGAGCTACTTGCACTTGGTGGAAAATACTCGGAGCTATGTAGAAAGTCTTTCCTCGCGCCCACCGCAGATCTAGTCAAACGTGCTGAAATTGAAGTTAGCTAAACTTTCAATCTTCGGCGCACGGTTGCATGATCAATAGGTATATTTTCTCGACGAATTAATTCAGCGGAAAATCTTCATAAAGAGCTTGTTGCACGCTTACGGATTGCTGTAGTGATTTTGCAATGAAATTTGCGTCTGTGCTGTGGGCAATTACTTTTTTAAGCGTCCACCACCTCCATGCGACCCCATGCCAGTTATCGATTTTGCCGGGGGGAATGTTTAATGTTGCATACAAGTTAAGCACAGGCCCTGCGGCTGCCACGAACCTCTTAATCAGCGGAAATATCACGGCAGATGTAGAATTCACAAATGGCACACTCACTCACTTTAGCTTTATAGGAGGAAACATCGCCTACTCAGATGCGAATGTGGAGGTGATCATCTCCACTTTTCCAG
>JAYULG010000519.1:0-5769 GCA_043763755.1 Akkermansiaceae bacterium
TCAAATCTCGCTGCGCATTTTTACCAGTTTGAAAAATCGGAGGCTGCCCAACACCTATGCCGCGTCGTCAGTGGGCTGGATTCGATGATGCTTGGTGAAACAGAAATATTCGGACAAGTCAAAGAGGCTTACCGACTTGCACATGAATCAAATGCCACCAGCGGCATTTTAAACAAGCTTTTCCAACGAGCGTTTAACATTGGGAAAAAAGTGCGCACAGAAACATCCATCCAAGAAGGTTCAACGTCTGTTGGAAACGTAGCGGTGGACCTTGCTGAGAAAATTTTTGGGCACTTAGAGAATAGTGAAGTGATGATCCTCGGGGCAGGTGAAATGAGCCGCATCACCGCCCAAAGCCTCGTCTCACGAGGCGCAAAATCGATTTTTGTGGCAAACCGTTCTTACGATCGCGCCCATGAGCTGGCCACCGAGATGGGTGGCAGCGCCGTGCGCTTCGATGAATGGCAGAGCGTCTTGGAACGAGTGGACGTAGTGATTTCTTCGACGGGCTCGCCCCACCCCATCGTTTACCGGGCGGATGTGGAAAAGGCACGCCGGGCGAGGAAGTATCGCCCGCTATTTTTCATTGATATCGCCGTCCCTCGTGACATCCATCCTGCAGTTGGCGAAATCGAAGAAGTCTATCTCTACGATATTGATACCTTGGAGCAACTTGCCGAAGAAGCGCGAGGCAAGCGCCAACTCCAGATCGATGAGTGTGAACGCATCATCAAAAGCGAACTTTCAAAAGCCAACCTCCGGGGGATGTAGGCGCTAAGCTTAAACGCAAATTTCTGTACGATTTTTAAACTCGCGCATAATTTCATTGCATTCCTTAACATTGCCCAAGTATGGGGACTCATCTCAGCGAGATTAGCGGGTTCAAGCACGCAATCATTTACCATTTAAATCACTAGCAAAATCGACCTATGGCATTCACTCCAAGCAAAGATCAGAAACGCCGCGAACGCGAGCAGAAGAAGCTCGATAAGCGGTTGGCACGAGAAGATGCCAAAGCCGATAAACTTGAAGCCAAGCTCACGGCAGAGGAAGAGGCCGCCGCTGCAGCAGCCCACATGACGGACGAGCAAATCCAAGCAAAGCTGGAGGCAGATTTCGAGGCCGAGCTCGCCGCAGAAGCAGCCGCTAATGAGGCAAAATTCGAGATGGCTTCTTGAGAAATCGGCTGCCGGCTTAGTACTTCCTCAGCGCGGCAGCGTAAAATCCGTCATAGCCCGTGGCTGCCGGAGAAACGGGGTGCTCTTCTAGCAAATCGAAGCCGCCTTGGGCGAGCAAGTGATCCACTGCCGCGCGGTTTTCGGACGGTAGGATCGAGCATGTCGCATACACTAGGCGGCCACCTGGCTTGAGCATGGCGGTGTAGTTTACGAGCAGTTCTTTCTGAATTCCTTGCAAGCGTTCGAGGCCCGCGGGCTTGAGCCGCCATTTGAGATCTGGCTGGCGTTTGAGAGTGCCGAGGCCCGAGCATGGCGCATCGATTAATAAGCGGTCTGCCACTTCCGCGAAATCCGTGGTGGTGGCCTTGGTGATTTCCTTGGACTTCACACACTTATTTGAATTGGCACGTTTGGCCCGGCGCTCGAGTTCTGCGAGTTTTTTCACATCCACGTCCATGCCGAAGACACGGCCCTCGTTTTTCATGAGCGCGGCAAGGTGGAGGGATTTTCCACCAGCACCGGAACATGCATCGATGACGCGCTCGCCAGGCTGCGGATCGAGCAGCGGCGCAATCATCTGCGAGCCAGCATCTTGGATTTCCACCCGTCCATCAAGGCGCAGCGTCTTGGGCAAGGACTTGCCGGGCGCAAGCAATAGAGCATCAGGAAGATCCGGCACTTCTGTGGCAGTGATGTTTGCTGCGGCCAGCCAAGCGATGGCTTCTGGGCGCGTGGTGCGCAGCGTATTGACGCGTAGAAAAATCGATGCCCGCTGATTGAGTGCCGTCAATTCTGCATCCCATGCCGCGCCGAGCTCCGCCACGCCGAGTGCATCCATCCAGTCTGGGATGGACTCACGAATGGCGCGTGGCTGGCTGGCGAGATCTTCCTCACGCGCTTTGATTTCATCTGCGGGCCTCCCATTGTATGCCCACCATTCTGGAATTTCGTAGCCCATCCGCACCCACTGCGCGGCGCAGAGTGCAGTAGTTTCCTCGCTATCCACCAAAAAACTGAGGGCACGCCGCCAGCGGGCGACCTCGAAGACAGTCTCGGCGATGAAACTACGGTCGCGTTTCCCCCATCGCGGGTTTTCTTCAAAGGCGGCGGCCAATTCGTGATCGAGAACTCTGTGCTCACGAAACACAGACTTCGCAATGGTGGAGGCGGCCTCTGCGAGGATGCGGTGCATTTTCATCATGTAGCACCCTTTCCTAATCAGACCTACGTGGCAAACGTTATGCCATTTGATTCGACATTCACGCGGCCTTGCTCCGTATTTCTCCCGTGCCGACTGTCCAACTCAAGTATCAATCTTTCCACCCATCCATCTGGCCGAAAATGATTGGTGAGGTCTCGCGAGATGCCATGCCTGGTGACTTCGTGCTCATCCTTGGCAAAGAAGGCACACCCTTCGGCTGGGGCATGTGGAACCCGAAGTCTCGCATGCCGCTACGGGTCGTGAGCCACTCGCTCGACGAACTCGATGACCACACATTTTTCGAAGATGCGATCCGCCGCGCCGCCAAGCTCCGCCGCGAAATTCTCAAGCTGGATGCAGAATCCGATAGCTACCGTGCCATCCACGGCGATGCGGATTTCATGCCGGGCATCGTTGCAGATAAATTCGCAGATGTGCTTTCGGTAGAAATCACCAATCTTGCCGCATGGCTCCGTTTGCCACAATGGCTGCCGCTGCTACATGAATGCTTCGGCACCCAGCGCGTCGTCGTCAGCGTGGACTCGGACTTGGCCCGCATCGAGGGCATCCCACGCAGCGGCGGTGTGGAGTCAGACAATGTACGCTCGGTAAAAATCCGCGAGCACGGCGTGCGGTATGAAGTGGACTTTTCAAACGGTCACAAAACGGGGTTTTTCTGTGATCAACGAGACAGCAGGAGGAAATTCGGTGCCCTCGCGAATGGCCGCACCGTGCTTGATCTCTGTTGTTACTCGGGCGGCTTTGGCATTTCCGCAGCCCTTGCTGGTGCCAGCGATGTCACAGGCGTGGACCTTGATGAAACCGCCATTGCCATCGCCAAGCGCAATGCGAATTTGAATCAAGCCCGCGTGAAATTCACCCATGCAGATGCCTACACATGGGCGCGCACAATGATCGAAAACGGTCGCACTTGGGATCTCGTCATTGCCGATCCGCCGAAATTTATCCATGGCCGTGAAGACGAGCTTGGCATGGCGAAATATGCAGATTTAAACAAACTCGCCCTCCAATTAGTGGCCCCAGAAGGCATCTATGTGACGTGTTCGTGCTCGGGCATGCTCGGCGTGGGCGAATTCGAGCAACTCGTCATTTCAACAGCCCACCGCCGCAACAAGCGCCTGCAAACATTTAATCGCACAGGTGCTGGGCCAGACCACCCTACTCTCTCGAATTATCCAGAATCCCGCTACCTCAAGGTGCTCTGGTCCCGCGTGATTTGATAGATTTCCTAAACCCAAAAAGTAACCTACCGCCATGACCCGCCGCCCATTCATCGCCGCTCTTGGAGCCACTGCCGCCGCCTTTGCCACCCGCGCCCGTGCGGATGAACCCACCGGGAAAAAACTTGGTTGGGCACTCGTCGGCCTCGGCTCTCTCAGCACAGATCAGATCGCGCCCGCGCTCGCTAAATGCAAACATAGCAAACTCACCGCCATCGTCACTGGCACGCCCGCCAAGGCGGAGAAGTGGAAACAAAAGTATAATATCCCACAGAGCCATATCTATAACTACGAGACCTTCGATAAAATTGCTGAGAACCCAGACGTGGATATCATTTACATCGTGCTGCCAAATTCGATGCACGAAGAATTCACCATCCGTGGTCTCAAAGCTGGGAAGCATGTGTTGTGCGAAAAACCGATGGCCAATAATGCGGAAGAATGCCGCCGGATGATCGCGGCAGCAACGCAAGCCGGAAAGCAACTTGGCATCGGCTATCGTTGCCAATTTGAAGCCCACCACCTCGAGTGCATGCGCATCGCAAAAGAGCGCGTGATGGGTAAGGTGAAACACATCGAAGCTGGCTTCGGCTTTAAAATTGGCGATCCCACCCAGTGGCGTCTGCGCAAAAAACTCGCAGGTGGCGGAGCCTTAATGGACGTGGGAGTTTATGCCATCCAAGCCAGCCGCTACCTGTCTGGGGAAGAACCTATCGAAATTTCCGCACTAGAGACGAAAACTGATCCCGTGCTATTTGCGGAGGTGGATGAGACCATCGCATGGACCATGAAATTCCCCTCGGGCCTGACCGCTTCTCTCATCACCACCTATGGCTTTAATGGTCCCAATGATTTCACTGCCTTCGCTGAAAATGGCATGTTTGGAATGAAATCCGCATTTGGCTACGGCGGGCAGTCTGGCTGGACTTCTGACGAAAATATCAAGATTGAGTTCCCGCAGTCAGATCACTTTGTTTTGCAAATGGATGCCTTCTCCGCCGCTATTCTGGCAGATAAACCCTTCGCACCTGCCGGCGAAGATGGTCTAAAAGATATGCTGGTGGTGGATGCAATTTATCGTTCGATCAAAGAGGGTAAAACGACCGTGCCCGAGAAACTCTAAAAATCGAGGGAAGCTCTCGAAAGCGCGGAGCAACTTAACGGGGCTGCTGGTAGCCGGGAGTACGGCGTAAACTCGGAAGAATGGTCTGGTGTGAGTCGCACGAATACGCTTCCGGCCAAGTATTTCATGGATGGGAATACCCGATGAAAGAGAGGTATTCACACGCCCAGTCGTCCTATTGCGGTGGCTGCGGCTCGTGGAACCTTCCCCGGCACAACGGCACGAGGCGCAAGCTGCAGCCGCGTGGAGAAATTATCCGCTGCCGTGGACTCATTCGGTGGCATTTGGGGGACGCAAATCCTTTCTCCATTTTGGAAGCTTTGTCGGAACAAGATCAGACACAGTTACCCTCAAAGCCGAGGAGAGCAGGATCATTTCCAGGTCGGATACTCCCCGGACACCTCTTTCAATCTGAGAGACGGTTTCGCGTCCAATGTCGAATCCCACAAGATTACAACGGCCCGCCAGATCCTGTTGGGTCAAATTCTGACGTGAGCGGTGTTTCTGCACCATTGCGCCGATTGCATTGCGAAGGTGCAGGTTCTCCATGAAAAACTTCCCTCCCAAAGTCAAATGGGGCGGCAGCCCATCGCAGGGAAAGCTAGCTTTCCATTTTTAGCTTGCTTCGCCGATCTCTGCCATTCAGCCTATCGCCAATGGCATTTGAAATTCTCCACGCTGTTGCAAACACTCAATTAACAGGAGCGTGGGAGGGAATGCCATCGCCCGATGGATTTCCAAAGAAAGGTTCCCACTGCTGGGTGTCGAAACAGCCGCACACTGCCGCCTGAACAGAATCGACATCCGTCAATCCCTAGAGAAACTACTCTGAGTCATGAAAATCCTACCCCTGTTATTCGCTTTTCTTGGAGGATTGATCTCATTGCGCGGCGCAGATGCTGTCCCACTATGGGAGGTAGAAATCCCCGGCCCGATCTCAGATGGAACACGGGTCGAACCCGCACCAAAGCCGGAGCCACTCGATCTCAAGGTTCTAACATCTCACACCAAGCGCGTCTTCGTGAC
>JAYULG010000520.1:0-23041 GCA_043763755.1 Akkermansiaceae bacterium
AGAAATTTTCACAAGATGATGAGACATACGAGAAACCTGCTCATGCAGATTCATATAACTCTATCTATAAGTTCTAGAGTTTTTGCAGGTATGCGATGCTCTGCTTGATGCTTGCGATGGGATCGGGCGATTGATCTTGCTCGACGTGGCAGTGTTTCACTCCTGCTGCCTCGGCTGCGACCATGATGGGTTCCATTGGGATGATGCCATTGCCGAGTTCTTTAAATGCATCCTGGGGCACACTGCCGTAGGAGGGGCTGGCGATTCCTTCTTTGAGATCCTTGAGGTGGAGTTGGGAAACGCGGCCTTTGAGTTTATTGATCAAGGTGATGGGGTCCACGCCAGCGGTTTTTACCCAGAACACATCAAGCTCGAAGTGCATGTCTTCTGAAAATTCTTCCATGAAGATATCGAAGCCAGATTTGCCGCCATCTTTCGGCTCGAACTCGAAGTTATGATTGTGATAGGCGAGCTGAATTCCCGCTTGCTTGGCCAGGACGGCAGCCTTGTTTGAGTTCTCAGCACATTTTTTGTAGTCGTCGAGGGTCTTCCGGTTTTCGTCCTTGAGGTAAGGAATGACGAGATGGCTGAAACCAAGAGTTTTTGCCTTATCGAGAATTTTCAGAAAGTCAGAAAACGCAGCGTCTTTTGGGTTGATGACGGTATCCCATTCAAAGTGAGTGGAGTTCATCGCCAAGCCATTGTCCTTAGCCGCTTCGATCAATGCGCCAGCATTCGGGAAGCCATAGAGCTCGACTTGCTTGTAGCCTGCGGCAGCCACTTGCTTAAGGGTGCCGGTGGGATCTGCGGCGAGCTGGTTGCGGAGTGTGTATAGCTGGATTCCGCAATTTTTCCGATACGCATTGTCTGCCTCAAGTGCGAAGAGCTTGCTGGTGTGAGTGAGGGCAATGGCGGCGGCGGCGGTATTGACGATGAATGTTCTGCGCTTCATGGGTGAGTAATTAGGCGATAAGATCGGGGCCGCCAAGCATTCTTATTGGGCCAGCCGCCGTCACTTTTTCCCGCCGTAGGCAGAGGCGAGGCTGACCTCATTGGGCGATGAAGTGCCGGTGGCAAAGTCATCGAGATTACGGAACGTGGTTTCACTTATATTTCGTAGTGCCGTATCCGTGAAATAGGCTTGATGTGAGGTGACGAGCACATTGGGGAAGGTAAGAAGGCGCTGGATCACATCGTCTTGGATGATTTGATTGGATAGATCTTGATAAAACAGATCGCCCTCTTGCTCATAGACATCGATTCCGAGATACCCCACTTTGCGGGATTTTAGCGCAGCTACCATCTCCACCGCATTGATCAAGGCGCCGCGGCTGGTATTGATGATCATCACTCCATCGCGCATTTTTGCCATGCTTTGCGCATTGATCAGATGGTGGGAATCTGGGGTAAGCGGGCAGTGCAGGCTGACAATATCAGACTGCGCCAAGAGTGATTCGAGCGGCACGTAGCTTCCGCCCAATGCGTTGAAATCAGGATTTTCGGTAGGATCGCAGCCGATCACGTGGCAGCCGAGAGCAGCCAGTGGCTTGGCGGTGAGGCAGCCGATTTTCCCAGTGCCGATGATGCCTACGGTCTTGCCATGGAGGTCGAAGCCCATCAGCCCTTCAATCGAGAAATTCCCTTCTCTCACTCGGTTGTAAGCGCGGTGGTATTGGCGATTCAGCGTGAGGATCATACCGAGTGCAAACTCAGCGACGGCATAAGGCGAGTAGGCTGGCACCCGTCTGACGCTGATGCCGCATGCAGCGGCTGCCTCTAGATCAACCTGATTGAAACCCGCACAGCGCAACACAATGAGCCGGATGCCGGCCTTCGCGAGGAGGCCGATCACCTTGGCATCGAGCTGATCATTTACGAACGCACAAACGGCATCCGCACCCGCTGCAAGGGCAGCAGTATCCGTGGAAAGGCGCGCTTCGTGGAACTCCAGCTCGTGGGCGGCTTGCGAATTGGCAGCCTCGAGGAATTTCTGATCGTAAGGTTTCGTGCTGAAGATGGCGACTTTCATAGAGCTAAGGATTGGTGAGATCGCACCCTGTGGCGAGAGGTGTTTAAATTACAATGACGAACGGTTGACCTTTGATCATGGTTCGCCAATTTCCCTACGAAATGATTTTCACGGAAAAACAAATCGCCTCACTGGCGAGGACCATGTCGATCGAGGGTCAAGAGCTGGCCAGCTTGATCCACCAAGGTGCTTCTCACAGCTTTCCAGCAGGGGCCTATCTTTTTCATGAATCCTCACCACGGCTGTGGATGGGCATCGTCGAAAAAGGTGAAATTGAGATCATCCGCGGCAACCATGGCACCAGCACACGGCTGGCCACGCTCACGCTGGGCACGGCCTTCAGTGAAGGTGTGATGTTGGATGATCTGCCCCATTCTGCGTCGGCCGTCGCGCTCTCAGCTGCAGAAGTTTGGCTGATCCCACGTGGGGTTTTCGATGAGCTGCGGGCAAGTAAGCCCGAGGTTTTTTATCGGATGGTAGGCCACATCGCCCGCCGCCTAAGCACCCGCCTACGCGCAGCCAACGAGCGGACGCATTTGAGTAGAGCACCGATAGTGGCCACATGGCGGAAAGAGCACGATTCCCTCGGCGAGCGGGAGCTACCAGACCACGCTTACTATGGAGTGCAAACGCTGCGAGGCATGGAAAATTTTCCTATCTCTGGCATCCAGCTCCATCACTTCAGCCACTTCGTCCGCAGCCTGGCTTATGTGAAAAAAGCAGCAGCAAGCACCAATCGCCAGCTCGGAGTCGTGCGGCCAGAGCGGGCGGATGCCATCATCGCCGCTTGTGACGAAATCATAGCCGGGAAATGGCATGAGCACTTTACCATCGATATGATTCAGGGCGGAGCTGGCACTTCCACGAACATGAATGCCAATGAGGTGATCGCAAATCGAGGCTTAGAAATCCTCGGCTACCGCAAAGGGCAATACGAATTTCTCCATCCTAACGATGATGTGAACCGCTCCCAATCCACCAATGATGCCTATCCCACAGCCATCAAACTGGGCGTGATTCTGACTCTGCGTGATGGGACATCTGCCTTGCGGGAACTCAAGCTAGCGCTGGAAAATAAAGCCACTGAGTTTTCCGAAATCCTAAAAATGGGCCGCACGGAAAACCAAGATGCGGTGCCGATGACTCTTGGTCAGGAATTCAGTGCGTATGCCTCGAGCATCGGCGATGGCATCCGGTTTTTAGAACGTGCTTCGGAAGAATTGCTCTCAGTAAACATGGGTGCCACCGCCATCGGCACAGGCATCAATAGCCCACCCGGCTATGCCACGCTTTGCACAAATCACCTCGCGGAAATCAGTGGCCTGCCCGTTTATCTGGCTGCAAATCTCGTGCAGTCCACCCAAGATTGCGGGGCGTTCGCGCTACTCAGCGGTGCGATGAAGACTGCTGCCGTCCAACTTTCAAAAATTTGCAATGATCTCCGTTGGCTCTCATCTGGCCCGCGTTGTGGCTTGTATGAAATCCGCCTCCCCGCCATGCAGCCCGGATCATCCATTATGCCGGGCAAGGTGAATCCCGTGATCCCAGAGGTGGTGAGTCAGGTCTGCTATCAGATCATCGGCGCGGATGTGACCATCGCCATGGCCGCCGAAGCCAGCGAACTGGAGCTCAATATGGCCGAGCCGATCATCGCATTCAATTTACTCTTCGGCCTGACGCTCCTGCGTAATGCCGCCATCACCCTGCACACCCGGTGCATTACCGGCATTCAGCCAAACATCGAGAGATGCCTCGCGTATGTGCAAAATTCCATCGGTCTCGTCACTGCGCTCAACCCGGTTTTAGGCTATGAACGAAGCGCGGCGATCGCGAAGGAAGCACTTGCCACCGGCGGCAGTGTCTATGCACTGGTGTTAGAGAAAGGCTGGCTGAGCAAAGAGCAATTAGACGATCTGCTAACACCTGCAAACATGACAAGGCCGCGGTGACTTGTGATAAAAAATGTGCTTTAAACGTGGTTGTGGCGTCTCGCCGCAACGAATCATTGACCTTGCTACCTCCTGAACGATTCGTCTCTCAACGGACTAGCCATCACCTATCACAAGGAACTTGAAGTTTTCTCAAACATAAAAACCTCCGCACTAGGATCTCGCAATGAATCCACAAAACGCTCCCATTCGCATTTTTCCTCGCTCGTGGGCGCAGCAGGATTTCCATCTCCGTCCACATTGACGATTAAAAATTTGATCGGTGCATCAGGCCCCGCACTGAGGCGGATCTTGCCGTGCAATGCGAGCATCCGTGCGGGCGAGAGCGACCACCCTTCATCCAGCAAAACAACGCCCGCTGGCGCATTCGCAAGAGCGCGTGCCACATCCACTTCCGCACCTGCGTCCATCACTGCCACCGGATGCCACGCTGCCGGGTGGACTCGCAGGCGCTGGAGTATAAACGGGCGCAACATTTCCCGGGTAAATCCGCACCCGCCGATGTCTAAAACGAGCACACCATCGAGCGGTTTTTCGTCCGTCTCAATGCGGTCCGTGCCCGTGAGTTCCCGCCACAGCGCACGGTGGCCGCGGCCTTGGAAATCCAGCCGGCGAAGCGCTCGCCGCCCAGATTGCCAAGCAAGAACCCACAGAACTGCGCGCGGTAACAAACCCCAGACGAAGGTGGCCATCAGCAGAAATTCCCACCATGCCGCAGGGCCGGGTGCAAGACTGGCGGTGCGCCCAGGCAGCCAACGCGAACCGTCCAGCACTACCGCATTTGGCACGGCGGTGGGCCACCATTGCGCCCATGGAAATGAGATCACGCGCACCCCATTTTCAAGCACCCCACGCATCGCCAGCTCAGTGGTAGTTTCCCAAAAAAATCCGACGTGCCTGACCATCACCATACCTGCGAGGCCGATGATAATTCCGACGTTAAACCAGATACCCGCTGCTTGGCTCAGCCGCGCGATCCGCCAAAGGACGGCTGCCCTTGGCGCACTGCCGCTTTCCATCATATTCCGCCACCAACCATCTGGCCCGCATCCTGAGAATTTCCGCGCCAGCTTACCAATGAGTGCCTGCACCCCGCTGAATCCGTCCGCCGCCCTCCGCCTCACTAGCCATGCGCCACCTGCGCTGAGCAGGATGAGCCATTGGCCGCCTAGCAACACTGCGATGAACAATACCCCATTGATCCCGCCTTTATTTCTATCAAACAGGCCCAGCACCGCAGTGACACCCGCGATGAAAGTGAGCACGCAGATCCCCGCGCAAAGTATGCTCAGGGTATTTGAAAATTTTTGCCCTGCGCCGCTCGTCCTCGTTTCTGCCAGCCACACACGCAGCCCTTTGCGCCGGGCCTCGGATCCTGTCAGCCCGCGAATGGCACCTACCACCGCATTCCGCTGCGTAGCAGTGACGGGCGGCGGCATGGTGAGTTCCCTTTCGAAATCGACCAAACTTTCTAAGCTCCAAGGCGGCTCACGGTGCATTTACGGACGTTTTGCGATTTGCTTACGAAAGAGCGGGATCAACTCAGCCTCCATCCACGTGAATGCAGCATCAAGTCCGCCTTCGAGGTAAATTTTTCCGATGGATGCCTCCACTCGCGTGGGATTGCCGAACGCGCTTAGGAAATCGTTTGATGTCAGCCGGGTAAACCACTCTCCATCCATTGCATTGCGCTCTTTCAGCACGTATTGGCGGGCAAACAATGCGAGCACGGCATCACCCACCCATGCAGCTTCTCTTTCTTTGCGAAGTTCTTCGTCTTTGCGGCTCACGCGCCAGAGCATGCACGATTTCAGAACGGCCGCGCGATCTTTTCTATCCGCTCACGGGCGATTTTTTCTCGAAGTCGCGTTTCCGAATCCACATCCCAATATCCGGGCTGAAGTTCGAGAAATATTGATGTGTACGGTAAAGCCGATGTCGTGCGGACCACCAACACATCGAAGTTTTTGTTCGCATTCTCTAACAATGTGAGCAACGACTGCTGCTCCAGCTCAGTCGTTTCATGCCCATGGAAGGCGCTTTTGATTCGCTTCCGGTAATCGTCCATTCCAGGCGCAAAGTCGTTTTCCACTGCCCTCGCCTCACGGGTGACATAAACATTCGGTCGCACGTTCTCAGATTTTTCCAGCACATTGAGCACGTAATCCAGCGCTTCCGGCACCTCAAGATCCGTGGAAACTTGGCGCAAACCCGCACGATTGTGGGCGGGAAATGAAGCCTCAGCGATCACGATCCAGTTCCGGTAACCGAGCTGGCTTGCCTGCCGATCCACCGCCGCTTGCCACGTATTGTCTGCCTGCATGCCCGCACAACCGAGTGACACCAATGCCGCCGCGCAAGTAAGGAGACTGCGTCCAAGAACCATGCCGTTTCAATAGGCCCACAAACAAGAACTGTCAACGGGTTGCAAATGGTGAATTTCTCAATCCCTAATGCCGATTGCGCAGGCATAGCAGCTAGTGCGGGAAAAACCAATGACTGACCCACACAACTGGACATACTCACCTCAAAGAATCTCGTCGATAGGAATCACACCGTTGCTCGCGACGATGGACCATGCATCGCCGTGGCCGTGGACCTCGGTGAGCTCCACTTTGCCGCCGGCGGTTTCTACTAGCAATTGGCCAGCCGCGATGTCCCACAGGGAAATGCGGGATTCGATGTAGCCGTCTAGGCGGCCACACGCGATGTAGGCCATGCCGAGAGCGGCGGATCCCATCATGCGCATCTTCCTCGCTTTGAGCGATGCACGATGGAAGCGCTCAATGCCAGTCTTCAGGGCGGCCTCGTCTTTGCCACATCCCACAAACAAAATGGACTCGCCAAAAGTTGCCCGCTTGCTGGCTTGGATCGGCTTACCATTGAGCATGGCGGGGCCACCTTTTTCCACCGTCCAAGTTTCGCCCACCATCGGATCGTGGATGACTCCTACGACGATTTCGCCATCCACACGCAGCGCGATGGAGACACAGAAGTGCGGAATACCATAGAAAAAATTCACCGTGCCATCGATGGGATCGACGATCCATTGGCGCGGGGATTGCTGATTCCCAGCGATGCCTTCCTCGCCGTAGAGCGCGTCTTCAGGCCGTGCACCGAGTAAAATTTCGGTGATGAGTTCTTGGGATTCTTTATCCAGCGCGAGCTTGATATCGTGAGCGCAGGCTTCGTCCACTACGGCATCGCTGCCGAAGTTTTCGCGGAGTAAAATTCCAGCGGTCAGCGCGGCGTGAGTGGCAAGTTCGAGGTCGGTCATGGAGTAATGCGGAAGTAGATCTGCAAAGACCTCAACAGTAAAAGCGTGCGGTAGCAACTACTAGCGCACGCTTTTTTGCAGCCCAGCGAGGTGGGCTTTCTCGAAGAAGTAACCTTTCAAAAGGCAGCTTCAGTCCAGCTTCGGCTTGCCAACGCGACGGACGGCACCGAAGCGTTTTTGGAATTTGTCGATGCGGCCTTCTGTATCCACAAATTGCGCAAGACCAGTAAAGAACGGGTGCGAGTCAGATGTGATGCCGATGGAGATGAGGCTGTGCTCCACGCCATCGACCATTTCCTTCTTTTCAGAAGTTTTGGTGGAGCGGCTGACAAAGCGTTTACCAGTCGTCATATCTACGAAGATGACTGGATTGTATTTCGGATGAAGGTCCTTTTTCATGAGAATTTAGAAGCCCGCCGCGTTTCCGACGCGGCGGGGCGCGGACGGTGGCAAAAATCGTGGGGCTGTCAAGCTAGCAAATTTCTATCTACTTGATCGCGTAGGTTTAAAGTTAGGGCTTGTGAAATATTTTTGAGTTTTATTATGCTGTGGGGTTTTTTGAGTCGCTTTTGTCACAATTGGGTATAACTTAGCGTCGTTATGGCAATTACAACGAAACGTACCCGATTCTCACGTCGCCTTCCTGATCATGTCACTGATGAGCTGTGCGTTGTTCTTTCTGAAAAGAAAGTGTTTGGATTCAACGACTTGTTTGAACGAGTTTTCGCGAATCTCAAGCTACGCAACGCAGTAAGCGGTGGAGAAGAAATGCTCCGCCTCCGTGCATATGAGAAGCTTCAAAATCTTGTCACTCGTGGCTTGGTAGAGAAGCTTGGTAAGGAATACAAAGGAACCGCTCGCGTTCACGAAGCATCCAGTGCTTACGCAGCCGCTCAAGAGGCAGCCGCGCAAGAAGATTGATCGATGTGTTCATGAAGAACCCGCGCCTTCTCGAAGGTGCGGGTTTTTTGTTTTAATTTTTCTCCCAATTCGCCACGCAGGGTTCTTAATCCTGCCGCAGCTCACATTCTCAGTCATGCCAGTCGATTACTTACCAGTCCTGATTCAAATTCTCATCGCTATTGGATTTGCCATCACTGTGCTTAGCTCGAGCATCATCTTCGGACGCACCGCGAAGACGAACAAAACTAAGGACAGCGCCTACGAGTGCGGCATGTTACCCATTGGCGAAGGATCGCCGAGATTTTCGGTAAAGTTCTATCTAGTGGCGATGCTATTTGTGATCTTCGATATCGAGGTGGTTTTCATGTATTCGTGGGCCGTTCAATTCCGGGATTTGACGGCACAGCATGGTGCTACGGCCCTTGTAAGCATGGCGGGATTCGCTGGTATTTTGGTATTTGCTTACGTGTATGCGCTTAAAAAAGGTGCCCTTAATTGGAAATCCTGAAACGTTTCCTCATGATTCAGCACGTAGTCTATTTCCAACTGAAACCGGAAGTGGATGCGCCTTTACTGGAGGAACTTGTCCGCACAAGCAGGAGCCTGCTTTTGAAAATTCCTGAAGTGTTGACCGTGAAGTCTGGGCGGAACATTGATGCGACTTCCCAGTGGCAATTCTATTATTCCTTGGAGATCGAATCGCTAGAAAAGCTCCGCTTCGCCTTTGATGATCCGTTTTACATCAAGCTCAACGAAAAGCTCATCAAGCCTCACACGCTCAATCAGTTCTCGTTAGACTTCGAGTTGGATCCTTCTAAAAATTTGAAATATTCATAAGGGAAATAGCAGCGCTTGGCACGAATCAGGCTTGATTTCTACGCACCCCCACCCAGTTTGCGCTGCCCTTCAGCGGGTGGTATTACTCGACAGCACACAGCAATGGTCTTCCCGATTTCACTTCCAAACGATGCCCCTTTCACGCCGGAGCAACGAACTTGGCTCAATAATTTTCTCACCCAAGCGCTAGCACAAGGTCTGCAAACTGTGACTGCCGCTGAGCCCGCAGTGCCAGTCACTGTGCTCTATGGTTCGCAAACCGGGACGGCAGAAGGCCTCGCCAAGAAGCTCCATAAGACACTCAAAAAGGGAAATTTCATCCCTGAAATGCTGGACATGGCAGCCTATGATCGCAATCGGCTTCCTTTGGAAAAGAATCTTCTCATCATCACATCCACTTACGGCGATGGTGAGCCACCCGACTCTGCGACTGAGCTGCACGCATGGCTCATGAGCGAGGCAGCGCCGAAGCTGGACGGAGTTTCATATTCAGTCTTAGCCTTGGGCGACACTAGTTACCCAGATTTTTGCAAATGTGGTATCGAGTTTGACACTCGCCTCGGTGAACTCGGTGCCAACCGCATTTATAATCGCGTGGACGTGGATGTGGATGCAGATGTTCCCTACGCACAATGGTCTGCCGCTCTTCTTTCGCTGCTGGGGCCGAGTACCTCCATTGCTCCAACTACGGCATTGGCAGTAGATGCAGGCGAGGACGGTTACAGTAAATCGCGCCCATTCCCTTCGCCAGTGGTGGCAAATTTTAATCTAAATCGTGAGGGCGACAAGCAGACGCACCACGTCGCGCTCTCTCTAAAAGGTTCTGGCTTGGAGTATGAAGTAGGGGATGCTCTTGGAGTTTACCCGCTCAATGTACCCGCAATCGTGGATGAAATCATTGCAAACCTTCCATTTAAAGCTGGCATGGTGCCCACTCCTGATGGCGTTGAAGTCACACTCCGGGAGGCTCTCATTCAATATTATGATATCGGCTCGCTGAACAAATCCATCATCCAGAAGTGGCAGGCAAAGAGCGGATCGCCATTTCTGCGCGCCCTCGTGCAGGCGGATGATAAGAACGCATGGGATGAGTATTGTTGGGGTAGGGATTTAGTTGATTTAGTGATCGATCACCCGGCGGATTTCTCAGATAGCGAGGAATTCATCGGTGTTTTGAAAAAGTTACAGCCGCGTCTGTATTCGATTGCCTCCAGCCCGAGAGCACACCCCGGAGAAGTGCACTTGTGCGTGGGCATCGTCCGCTACCAAACGCATGGCCGCATGAGGGGCGGAATATGCTCCACGTTTCTGGCAGATCGCCTCACTGAAGAAATCACACCGCGAGTTTATCTCCACTCGAACAATGCATTCCGCCTGCCGCCAAATGGCGATGTGCCAGTGATCATGGTCGGCCCCGGAACGGGTATTGCGCCATTTCGAGCATTTCTTGAAGACCGAAAAGCGACGGGAGCTGCGGGAAAAAATTGGCTATTTTTTGGCAATCCTCACTCTGCCTCAGATTTCCTCTACCAAGATGAACTCGCTAGTTACATAGAAGATGGCACACTTGCGCGCCTCGATCTGGCGTGGTCTCGGGATCAGAAGGAAAAAATCTACGTGCAAAACTTAATGCTCGCCCAGGGAGCCGAGCTTTGGGCATGGCTCGCGGCGGGTGCCGCATTCTACGTCTGCGGTGATGCTTCCCGAATGGCAAAAGACGTGGATAACGCTCTGCATAAAGTTGCCGAACAGCACGGGAATCTCACGGCGGAGGAGGCCAGCGCATTCATCGCACAGCTTAAAAAAGAAAAGCGCTATCTGCGCGACGTTTATTGATTTGCGCGAACGTTGTAAGTCTCGCTGGCCTATCTCCGGCGCATCTGTTCCTCCACGAAGATTTCCGCAAGCCGGAAACAGCGGCGGGAAAGGTCTTTTGCGTCGCTATCGCCTATCAACGCCACTCCTTCCTCACTCACCTCGGCAAGATAGATTTTCCAAGCCATTTTGGTGAGTAGCTCAGGATCAATCTTCGGTCGCGGCGATGGCTGTGGCTGTGAAGGAAATGGTTTAGCGGGTGGTGCTTGAGAAACCACAGGTAAACTGACCTCGGATTTTTGGCTTCCGTGGGTGACTTCTGGCTCTGGAGCGGCGAGAAACTCTTGATTTTGCGGAGCTGATTGCTGCGTGCCATCGCCCTTCCCTTTGCCCTTGCGGCGGCGGCGATTTCGTTTCGCACTCACGCTGATTGACGGCTGTGCGGCGGAGCTTATTTCCGGCTCGGGCCAATCGTTTCCATTTGTTTTCGAAGGTGCCTCATCGTGCAAATCTGACGGCTCAGGTGCTGCTGAAACTTCATCCACTCCGGCAGCGAGATCGCTAGGCTCTTGCTCAGCCTCCACGCTTTTTTTTGGCCGTGGTGGGGTGGTGCGGCGTGAACGGGCGGGCGCCTTTTTTGAGGGTTTGGAAGCTGGTTCAGAATAGGGTGTGGTATCGTCGCTCATGGAATAGGCAAAACAGAAGCCTAGCCGCCGGGCTGCCGTCCAGAAGATTCAAAGCGCAAAATCCTTCAGTTGCAACTTGACGAAACCGTTGGATGAAGTCGGAAACGTGATTCAAGGTTCCACAGAAAAATTGCCTGCCGGAGAATTCTGTGCCACGGGCGCGGTCTGGGACTTGCCGTGCGGCGAGGTGGCAACAGGTGCGGCAGCGATATTGCTTTGTGCTTTTTTACGAGCGTCTTCAGCAAGTTTGCCGACCATGCCGGACTGAAGGGCTTTGCTACGATCACCCGTTGTTTTTCCTTCGCCGCCCATCATTTCTTTCATCTCCGCATCCATGTTAGGATCTTGCTGACCCTTTGCCTGAGGGTCGCCGCCGAGAGCTAGCGTTGCTTGATCGGTATGCCCACCGTGCTTTCCGACACGGTCGAGGGATTTTTGATAGGTCGCAAGCATCTCTGTCAGATTCCCAGCAGAGCGAACCTCTTGCACGGCTAATTTGAGCGCTTGAATTCTTTGCGGAGAAGAGACGAACCAACCCACTCCGCCACCAGTAAGGGCAAGGCAACTGGCAAGTGCGATCACTGAACTTCGCATTCTTTTGTGTTTCAAGCGGAGTCTCTGCTCATCTAGGAGTAACCCCACCTCGGTAGAGGTGGCTTGATCTAGCCCCAAATTACCCTTGTGCGCTTGGACTGGGGCAGCTTGCACCGGAAGAGTGTAACTTGCGCACGCTGGCGAATTGGAAACGTGTGCCGGAGCTGCACATTCAAGACTCACCTGCCGGGGAAATGCCTGCGTGGGTATCTTCTTCAATTCAGAAGGATCTTTCAGTGCAGCATCGAAAAGTTGTCTCAGTTTCTCCTGATTAGCCATGTATGTAGGTTACCCGAATTGTAAGGAATTGAGGATTACGCATTAACGTGTATTGCCAAAAAACAACGAAGTCTTGCGGCTAAATCTGACGGTATCGTCCAGAGAAATTTCGAGAAATTCCCCGCTTTACAAGGCGCACATGCATCCCCATCTTCTCGCGTCCATGACTTTAGCTTCCATAGATTGGCTTTCGATTAGCATCAACCTCCTGCTGGTGGTCTTCGTGATCGTGTGTCTGCTGATGACCTTGATGATTTTAATGCAGCGTCCGAAACAAGAAGGTCTTGGCGCGGCATTTGGCGGTGGCGTGACGGACCAAGTCTTCGGTGCTAGGACGACCAATGTCCTCCAGCGGACAACGGTGTATTTGGGGTCAGCATTTTTCATCATCAGCTTGTTACTCGCCGTCCTATACGGTCACCAAAACAAGGGCGAAACATTATTGAATAGCAAGCAACCCAAAGTAGAGGCGAAGGCTCCTACGGTTCCGGAAGTGCCCGCCGCCCCGAAATCGCTCACGGAAGAACTCCCGGTGGAAGTAAAGATACCTGCTGCACCCCTGCCATCTGATTCTCCGGCGGATGCTTCATTGCCTGCGCCCGAAGTGATTCCCGATGTTACGCCGCCACAAGCCCCTGCAGATCCACCAGCGAGTGGGCCCGCCCCTGAGAATCTTCCACAGAACAATTAGCCTCCGCGCGGCGCTTCCCTCGTGATGGCGATGACTGAAGCGGTGCAAGATGGCCCACAGTGGGCAAAACCCGATGCATTTCCGAAGGCTCCGAGTGGCTGGGGCTGGGTTGATATCAAAAACCGGCATCATCCGTGCGCCTCACTCGGAGGATTGATTGAAGCGATCAAGAATGATCGTGCCGCTGAGTTAAATCTGGTGTGGACGCCGCAGAGCGAATGGATGGTTTTACCCGAGGAGATCCCAGAGCTTGGTGATTCCTTGCACACCGCGCGCAAGCAATGGGCAAGCGACGATCTCAGTGAAAGTGTTTACCGCCTCCGTTGGTTCGGCTTTATCTTGTTAGGGAGCGTAGGTTTTGCCCTCTATCGTGGCATTGCAGTGGTAAATGCCATGGCTGCGCAACCCGGCTTTGAGGCAGATCTAGGGACATATCTAAAATTTGGGTTAAAAGGAATTTTAGCCTCGGGAAACTCTGGCATCGCACTATTGATGTTTTTGATTTTTGCTTTTATCCCGTGGTATCAAGCAAGGAAGCGGCAGGGTGAACTCAGGCTTTGGAGCGCGGAAAAGGTCACCGCTTCTGTGCCCGGACTACGCATGGAAACTTGGCTTGAGGGACAAAAAGCGCCCGTCACCACGGCGATCCTCATTTTCATCGGATGCGTAGCGATTGCACAATTGCTTGCCCCAAGCGATGGAGAAACTCGTGCGTCTTGGTTTGCAATTTTCCATAGTTGGAATGGGGTTTCTCAAGCTGGATTGGTGAAGAAAGATTATTTCCAAGGTGAGTGGTGGCGCCTCCTTACCGCTCCTTTGATGCATGGCAATATTGTGCATCTTCTCATGAATGCCTCGGCGCTGCTCTACCTTGGCAAACGCCTTGAGGTCCTTGCGAAGTGGCCTCACCTCGTGTTGGTGTTTCTTTTTTCTTCCTGTGCTGGCGGCATTGCTTCAGCGCATTTTATCAGCGTGCCATCCGTAGGTGCCTCGGGTGGCTTGATGGGCTGGCTGGGGTTTTTGTTAGTTTTTGAAACTCTCCATCGTGAGTTAGTCCCGCTGCGGGTCAGGAAACGCCTCGCCGCCGGACTCATCGTGACCGCACTGATTGGCCTAGTTGGCTACCGCTTTATCGATAATGCAGCGCACATCGGTGGCCTTGTTGCGGGCGTGGTTTATGCAGCCATTGTTTTTCCTAGATCTTCTTCGGGCAAGCTCCCCAGCTCGTCGCTCCTGGATCGGCTGGTAGGTGCTGCGGCATTGTTTACCCTCCTTTGCGCGGCCATGTGGGCAATTTTTGAAATCTCGGGCCGCTAACCCAAGCAGCGGATCAATCTTTCAGTCAAAAATACCTTCATGACCCGCCTGCAACGTCATTCTTTACCGTTGGCATTTGGCAAAACCGAGACAATATCTCTCGCAAGCACCCCATTTAGATTCATCCTAGTTTATGTTCCGCACCGCATCCATTTTTACAGCACTCTTCGTCTCAGCCCAGGCAGAAATTCAGGTCTTCCAAGCCTTCGAGGGCGATGGCTACAATGACTGGAAAGTAGAGGGCACCGCATTTGGCCTCGCTCCCATTGCTGGAAAATCCAGTGAAACAACGTCTGTTTTCGCGGGCTACGCAGGCGATAGCTTAGCCGCATCCACCCACGGTGGCGATGATGCGAAAGGCAGCCTGACTTCCCCAGAATTTTCGGTGAAACAGCCCTACATCGCCTTATTAATCGCCGGTGGTGATACTTCCGGGAAGACCGCAGCCCAGCTCATCGTCGATGGGCAAGTGGTACGCGAGGCAATGGGTGCGCGCAGCTTTAATATGACAAGTGTTGTTTGGAATGTGGCAGATCTTGCAGGTAAATCAGCACGGATCGCCTTGATCGATGATGCCACAGGTGAGTGGGGCTTCATTGCCGTGGACCAAGTTCTTCTTTCAGATCAGCCAGACCCTAAGGTCCCGCCTACGACCGTTTCGGAAAAATCTCCCATCCAAGACCTCATTCCTTCCTCCATCATTTCAAGCATCAATATCCCGGCGGCCAGCACACTCAAGGTGGAGGCCACCTTTGAAGAACACAAACTCACCTCACCCACGGCGCTCACCTTCGATGATGAGGGGCGGATTTACATTTCTGAGACCCATCGCTTCCGCCGCGGCGGCGTAGAAGATGATCGCGGGCACCTCTATTGGTATCTGGATGATCTCGCCAATATGACTACCGCAGATCGCCGCGCGATGCACGAGAAGTGGCAGGAAAAACTCTCAATTGAGCAAATGACGAGCACCTCAGAAGTGATCCGGACGCTCCACGATACCGATGGCGATGGCACTCTCGATGAGAACAAAGTTTTTGCCGAAGGCTTCAAGGATTTACTCGATGGCACTGCAGCGGGTGTCTTCTACTATGAAGGTAGTTTATTCTTCGCTTGCATCCCAAAAATTTGGGAACTTCGTGACACCAATGGAGACGGTATTGCGGATGAGCGTAAAACGATCCAAGATGGCTTTGGGGTGAGAGTTTCCCTCTCAGGCCATGATCTCAATGGCTTTACCCTCGGGCCAGACGGGCGGATTTACGGCACCATTGGTGATCGTGGTCTAAATTTAGTCACCAAAGAAGGCGTTTCATACAAGTATCCCAATGAGGGTGCGGCCTTCCGATTTGAGCCAGATGGCAGCGACTTCGAGCTATTTCACACTGGCTTGCGCAATCCCAAGGAGCTGAGTTTTGACGCTCTTGGAAATCCATTTTCGGTCGATAACAACTCAGACCAAGCCGACGCAGCACGCATCGTTTATCTAGTGGAAGGTGGCGATTCCGGCTGGCAAATGGAGCACCAAGCGATGCACTCGTTCCACCGTCAAATCGGCCTTGAAGAGCGGCCCACCAGCCGCTGGATGGATGAAAAAATCTGGGAAACTGTAAACCCAATACAGCCAGCGTTTATCGTGCCGCCGGCAGCCTACCTTTCCTCAGGCCCATCTGGTCTCACCTATCACCCAGGCACTGGTTTTCTCGAAAGCGAAAAGGACCGCTTCCTGATTTGCGACTACCGCGGCGGTGCTGCGAACTCCGGCATCTGGTCGTTCCAAATGAAGCCAAAAGGCGCTGGGATGGATCTCGCAGATGCCCGCCAATTCCTGTGGGGCGTGGCAGCCTCAGACGTGGAATATTCATGGGATGGGCGGGTATTTGTCACTGATTTCATCACAGGCTGGACCTCCCACGATGCGGGGCGGCTGCTTTCACTAAACGCGGGAGAAAACACTTGGCGCGCACAAGAAGCTGCGCAAACCGCCAAACTGATCCGCGAGGGATTCAATCAACGGGAATCTCAAGAACTTGGCGCGCTTCTCAATCACCCAGATTTTCGCGTTCGGCTCCGCGCCCAAGTCGCCCTCACTCGCAAGCCAGATGCTCTAGCCCGCTTCTCAGAAACTGTGGCATCTCCAGAATTCACGCAGCGTCTCCATGGCATTTGGGGCCTTGGCATTCTCGCAAGGCGCGGCAGCATGCCCTCCACCACAGGCGAATTTGCCATTCTCCAACCCGCCGAGACGCGGCAGGCGGCTACGGAAAAGCTTGTCTCATTGTTGGCAGATACTGATCCCGAAATCCGCGCTCAAGTGCTCAAGACACTCGGTGATTCTGCTTCGTCTGACAAACCGCTGGCCGTGGGTCCATTCCTCAAAGATCCCTCCGCACGCGTCCGCTTTTTCGCCGCGATCCTTGCCGGAAAATCGAAAGACAGCACTGCCTTCGATGCCATTTGTGAAATGCTGGCCGCCAATAATGACAGCGATGTCTATCTCCGCCACGCAGGTGCTTTCGCTCTGCAAAACATCGTGTCAGACTCAAAGCCACTCGCCGCGCTAAACAGCCATCCATCCGCATCCGTCCGCCTTGCAGCCACCGTCGCCTTGCGCCGGATGTCTAGCCCGGATGTTTCCTCGTTTGTCTTCGATGCAGAGCCAAAAGTAGCCGATGAGGCGATCCGTGCGATCACCGATCTCGATCTCAAAACAGCCCGCCCCTTTCTTGCCACTCGTCTCGATTCTCTGGAAAAACGCTCATGGCTGCCTTTCATGCTCAAGCGTTTGCTCCATAATTCCTTCCGCGTTGGCGATGCGGAAAACGCAGCCCGCCTGCTCAGCTTCGCCGCCAATCCCAGTCACCCTGAGGCAGAGCGCAAAGAAGCCCTGCGCCTCATCTCGATTTGGACGAATGCGCCCCCTGTCGATCAACTCACCGCCCACCACAATCCCCTGCCTGCGCGAGATCCCGCTACTCTTCTCCCCGCATTGTCTTCCGCCTTGCCAGCACTTCTCAAGCAGGATGGTTTTGCCCTCACAGCCGCCCTCGCACTGATCACCCAATACCACCCCGAAATCGCAGGTCTTGATGAGACGAGCTTTCGCAAAATTATCAACAACCAAGACCTGCCAGCCGCAGCCCGCGCCAATGCTCTCAAGCTCTACGTCGAGCGCCGCCCTGCTGAACTTGACTCATTTCTCACCAGCCTCACCGATGATGCCTCGGATGAAGTCGCCCTCGCCGCCTTCAGCAGCCTCGCAGAAATTTCCCCTAGCACCGCCATCGCGCCCCTTGAAAAACTGCTAAACGGCACCCCCTCACCGCGGACCCAGAAGGCCTGGGGCATCCTCGCGAGCCTGCCGGGCGATGCCATCGATTCTTTTTTCACCTCTCATCTCGGGAAACTCCGTGAATCCAATGGAGTATCCGTCCATGCCATTGAACTCTTAGCTGCCGCGAAGCTGCGTAAATCCGCTGTTGTTTCTGAGTCCCTCACCACCCTCGAACAAGCGCTCGCAAGTAGCTCAGATCCTCTGGCGAAGTGGAATGCATCTCTGGAAGGCGGCGATCCCAAGGCCGGCGAGGCCCTCTTTAAATCCCACCCAACGGGCGAATGCATGCGGTGCCACCGCGCGGAGGAAGGTCACACTGCGGGTGGAGAAACCGCGCCGAATCTCCTCGGAATCGCCTCCCGCCATACTGACCGCCGCTACTTTTTGGAGTCGATGATTAAGCCTAGCCAAGTGCTTGCCTCAGGCTTCGGAACCGTGCTGGTGGACTTCAAAAATGGCGCCTCACTCAGCGGGAATCTACTCGCCGAGACTCCCGAGCACCTTGATATCGATTTCGAGAAGAAACCCCGCCGCATCACCCGCAGTGACATCGCCTCAGTAACGCCGCCTGTTTCACCCATGCCAGCCATGAACCAAATCATCAATCCCGGTGATCTGCGCGATCTCGTCGCTTGGCTTGCCAGCCTCAATCAAGGCGGCGTCCAGCCAATCGCCGCCGCCACTCCTGAGATGCTCGATCCTAGCGCGCTGCCGATCCCGGAAAAATCTGCCGCATTGTCTGCAATTGATCCTGCATTTCTCAAGCTTGGACAACAGCAGTCCATCGTTTGCAGTGCATGCCATGGCCAACAAGGTGAAGGCACCGCCGCTGGCCCGCCACTCGCAGGCTCCGAGTGGGTGAATGGCCCAGTTGAAAACCTGATCCGCATCCAGCTTCGCGGTCTCCAAGGCCCGATCAAGGTCAAGGGCGTGGAGTATAATTTCCCTGCTGGCATGGCCGCTCTCTCCTACCAGACTGACGAGCAAATCGCGGCAGTGCTCACCTACATGAGAAATTCTTTTGGCAATACGGCCTCCGCAGTCACCCCCGCAGAAGTCACCGCACTCCGCAGCGAAGTGGGAAAACCCGCAGTCACCGTAGCAGACTTAATCTCACCCTTCCCCAAGGCTGCCGCCACCTCCGGAACAGCTCTCGCGAGTATTGCCACTCCCCCTGCTGTGATATCGACCAAATACGATAACCTGCCCTCCGAAGTCAGCTTCAACAAATGGACCTTCATCTTGTCTGTAGGTGCCGTGGCCTTACTCACAATCCTAATGTTTAAAAAGAAATCCGTGCACTAATGCGGGCCGCCGAAACTTACAATTTCAGCCTTTTAACAACGGAATTTCCAGCTCGCGTGCCAGTGGCAAAACAACCTTGCAAAAGGTAGCCACCCGTTGGCGCATCCCAGTCGATCATCTCACCTGCCACATAGATTCCAGGGTAGCGCCTCACCATCAAGTTTTCATCCAGCCCGCTCCAGCGCACGCCGCCTGCACTCGAGATCGCCTCATCCAAGGGGCGCGGGCCAGTCAGGTGGATTTCACAATGTTTCACTTCCCTAGCCAATGATGCTACGCAAGTCCATGGCTTCCGGCCAAGGATGGCGCATACAGCCTCATTCAAGCGCCACCTCACTCGTGCCTCAGCGAGGCAGTTTCTTTTCACCGATTCCATTTTCGCGATCAATGCTTCGACATCGAATGTCGGCTTAAAATCTATCGAAATGGCAGGTTTTGCCATCGCTCGCAGCGTGGTACCTAGCTGATAGATCGCCCCTCCTTCTAGGCCGTAGCGCGTCACCAGCAGCTCTCCCGTCGCGATCCCGCCATTTGCACTGACTTGGAGATTTTTCAGCGGCATCCCTTCGGCTACAGCTAAAACTTCTGCACCCCACTCGCATTCCCAGCCACAATTCGCGGCGGCTAGAGGCTGTATGGGAATGCCCAATTTCTCAAACATCTCGCACCATTTCCCATCCGAGCCCGTCTTCGCCCACGAGCCTCCACCCAGCGCGAAAATCACCGCATCCGCTGAAAAAGATTCTCCATTTGCAAACTCCAAGAGGTGTTTTTCCCCAGGCTGCACTGCCACGCAGCGATGGTTCATTTCAAATTTCACTCCCAGCCCTTTGAGTCGCTCCAGCCACCGCCGCAGCAAGGGCGCAGCTTTCAGGGCTTTTGGGTAAACCCGCCCACTCGTCGCTTGGAAAGTTTCCACGCCCAGATCTGCCGCCCAGCCCCTCAGGGCGGAGGAATCAAATCCTGCTAAAATTTCCCGCCATACGCCCTCGCTGCATTCCGGAGTGGCATAGCGGCCTACGAAACTTTCAAATTCCTCTCCATGCGTGAGATTCAAGCCGCCCTTGCCAGCCACCAATAATTTCCGCCCCACCGATGGCTTTCCCTCAAACAAAGTCACTTCAATCCCCCCACAAGCCGCCACTTCTGCCGCGCGCAAGCCTGCCGGGCCTCCCCCTACGATCGCCAACTGTGAATGAATCATAGAAACTCAAATCGCATCCATCCGGACCCGTAGGTCAAGGGCGAAAATCAACCTTCCGGCGATCACTTCACCGGGTTTTTCACCAGTTCTAAAAGGCGCGCCTCAGCGGCAATCACTTTGTGAATATCTCCACCAGCGGAGACCCAACACTCTCTGGGATCACCGGGGATGCGGGCAAGCCATCCTTGCCAATCACCCCCTGTGGCAACGAGCCGGCGGAGGCATTTTGTCCATACGTCCCCATAGCTGAAGCCAGACCGCTTTTGGCTCACCAGCATTTCAAGCACGCCGACTGGGTCCGTTGCCACGCGGTGCGGGAGGAGCTGCCATTCACCGTGTTTGCGCAACTCCGCATCTGGAATCCGCGCGATCCACGCCTTCACGCCAGCAAGGTCATGGGGTGCCCAGATAGGGACGGCTTGAGTAACGTCACTCTCCGTCATGGGCCTCGATAAAAGCATTTCCGCAGCGGCTGCGGGATCATGCTTGAAGTAACCTTCGGGGAAAGGTTGCAGCGGCGCGTTGGC
The DNA here is from genome assembly GCA_043763755.1 of Akkermansiaceae bacterium. Classification (GTDB taxonomy): domain Bacteria; phylum Verrucomicrobiota; class Verrucomicrobiia; order Verrucomicrobiales; family Akkermansiaceae; genus Luteolibacter. The sequence goes on from JAYULG010000520.1 coordinate 20,748, forward strand.
ATTGCTAGGCGGCGGTGTTTCAGGAAGCAATGCGAGATCGGGCCAATAGCGGCGCAAATTTCCTGAAGACTTGCTACCCGCTGGCATGGCATCCAGTGCCGATGCAGGGAGTAGTTTTGCAAGTTCCGCCGCTTTCTGTGGGAAGACGCGGGAAGCAAGTGTGGCAAGGGCGGTCGCCATCTCTTGAGTCCATCCAAGCGCTGTGAGAGCCAGTGCGGGATCTCGATGCCGCCGCAGCTCTACAAGCCAGCGATCACATTCAGCCTCGGGATCATCATTGATGAGAGTCCGATAAACCGTGTGCCCTTCTGGTAGAGTGATGTGCTGATCCATTCCTTCTCCCATGAAGAGTCCGGCCTGTTCTTCCAAAGTCCAGCGCAGGGCCGCTGCGGGATCGACAACTTGCCATAATTTCCGGATTCTAACGCTCTGACCATCAGCCATCACGGCGCGGAGTTTGGCATCGGCAGCAATGAGTTTTGCAGTCTCCTGCGGGTGCCTGGCGAATGAGGCTCTCAGAATAGATTCCATCCGAAGTTCGGGGTGATCGACCTCTCCGCCTTCTTCGATAAAATCTGTGATGAAACGAACTGCTGCTGGTCCGTCTTGGTAGGCCCATGTCTCGGCAATGATTGCCACAGGCCGCTCGGAACGCGGGAGTTTCATCATGGCTGCGGCGGCTGCTTCAGGATTTTGGCGAGTCCATGCAGCGAATATTGCAGCAAGAGGCGTGCCCGAATTCATGCCTCCCTCGCCCACAAATTCGTCTGGCGCTTGCATGCACTTGGGCATGGACAGCAGCCGTGCAAGCGTGCCAGCGGGATCCCGCCGCGCTAGAGTGCGCACCACACCGATGGCTAAATCGATGCGGTTGTTTCGTGCCAACCTGCGCCAAGCCGCCTCGGGATCGTTTTCTGCGAGCACTGCATAGGCACCAGGGACGGCGGCCAAAGGCAGCTCCGAGCGGATCGCCAATTCCTCCATGGCGAGCATGTGCAGAAGGTTACGGGTCGTGCGGCGGACGGAAGATCCATCTTTCCTCTTTGCAAAATAGGGGATGGCCGTGAGGTCCGCTACATTGGCCTTGGTAGCAAATTTCTCCCAAAGCTGCGGCCATTCGCTCATGGGCTGGGTTTTAAAATCTGCCGTGAGTTTTTCCAAGGTGATTTTCCGAATCTCACTGGCACTTCGCTCCATCCGGACGGAAGAACTTCGGCGCGCAACAGTTGGCTCCTCACAATCTGGAGATGGCTTTTCCCGAGAGACAAAAAAAGTGATTCCCCAGCCCATGATGAAGCAAAGAACAGGAATCAAGATGGCACGGAAAAATTTCATGGGATTACTTTTCTGAGGCGCTGCCTAATTTGGACCGCATCCGTATTCCATTTGCCCGCCAACTTCTCGACTCCAGCCACGACCGCCCGTTGATCCGCTAGGGAAAGAGAGCTGAGCCATCGTGCAGATTCTTCATTTTCGTCGCGCAAGGAAACGAAGGCGATCCATGGCAGAATTTCTTTCTCACGAGCCGCCGATGATGCCACTGCCGCGATCCGTAGTGCTTCGTCATGCTTGCCATCCATGCTCGCAATTTCAGCGAGGCGCGATAAAATTTTATCGGCCTCCGGCTGCGGCATTTGTGCTAACAAATCTGCCGCCGTGCCGTTTTTTAATCCTTCCTCCACGTCAGGGACCAGGGCTGACCGCGCCATCAAACGGACCTCTTCATTTTCATCTTTCAGCAAAATAAGCAAGGGTGCGGGGCCTCCCGCTGCGTTTGTGAGTCCATCGGATTCATCGATTCTAATTCCTGCCTTGCCAGCCCAACGAATCGCCGCAACGGGATCTTTTTGCACCCAACCAGCGAGGATGTTTTTAGCACCTCCCCTTGCTTCGCCGTTGGAGGCAAGACGCGCCAACGCAGCGAGAGCACGCTGCGGATCGTCCCTCCCTGCAAATTCAAGCGCCCGTCCAAATCCGCCATCTCCCACATCCAGATATCCGCTCAACGAGGCAATGATATCTAACAGCCGCCATGGATCGCTGCCAGCCAGATTGCGCGAAACAGCTTGGTAGATCGCATCTCGCTCGCTGCCGGGCACAGCATTGCGAAGTTTCAGAATGGCTGCCTCTGGATCGCGCGACGTGAGCTTTTCTGCCTCTTGGAACAACGCGTGAGTCCGCAGCTCACCAAGCGGGAGAGTGGTGGATTTCGGAAGATTATTTTCGTAAAGCATGCTGAGTATCTCCGCACGAAAGGCTGGCCAAGGCAGGGTCTCCGCCCGCGCAACAGTCTC
>JAYULG010000521.1:0-1654 GCA_043763755.1 Akkermansiaceae bacterium
ATTTTTTTAAAAGCTCGAGACATGCCTATGCCTAAATCTTGGCAGGCGTTGAGTATTGACGACCGTCCAAAAGGTGGTGTCTGTTGTTGGAAACTCTACATTCCATGATCAATTCGCAGCTGAAAGTTTTAGCACTCCGACGTAGGGTAGATTCCGATATTTTCCTTTAAAATCTAGGCCGTAGCCGACCACGAATTCGTCGCTGATTTCGAAGCCGACGTAGTCTGCCTTTACTTCCTCGGCACGCTCTTTGTCCTTGGCGAGCAGGACAGCGGTGTGCACCGCGATCGCGCCTTCTTCGAGCAAGCGCTGGGAGACGGCATGGAGCGTTCTGCCGGTATCGAGTATATCATCTAGTAGCAACACATGTTGACCCTTTACCTCAGGAAAATGGCGATCCAGAAAATCTACTTTTCCGGAACTCTCAAGGCCACCGTGGTAGCTTGCAACATTGAGGCACTCGATCTCCAACGGGCGGGCCACTCGACGGAGCAGATCCGCTGCGAAAACTAGAGCTCCCTTCAACAGAATGATAACGATCATGGGACCAGCCGGGAAGTCTCGCTCGATTTCGAGAGCCATGGAGTCCAGCCGCTTCTCGATCACTGCCTCATCAATCAATACTCTCTCGATATCATCGCGCATGGCGGTAGCTAACCAGCCATCCCCGATGCGCCAAGGAAATTCAAATAAAGCACAGTCGAGTTCATTTCCGAATCCCACTGTCTTTATTTCCTATTTCTTTAACTTGGCGCACAAGGCTTGGATTTCACTGTGCGCTTGCAAGTCAGCGATCCACTCAGCGGGTAAGGTGTTGTTTGGCAGTGCGCCGTAGATCATTCCTAGAATGAGACCGCGGGCTGCGTTATCACCACCAGCGAGGCTATTTGAAGTAAGTGCCTTGGCAGCTTCGGTGGGGTAGCGAAGTAGAAAATGACAGATTGTGGGAAATGCCTTTTCTATGTTGCAACTTAGGCCGAGTGATTCAGCCGCCGCCATGTCTGTGAGATTTCCTTGGCTGGAAATTTCTGCATTCGCGAGCCAAGTGCGAGGGAGCGCCTGCCATTCCTTCTGCGCCGCAGTGGTGCGCAAGGCATCAGGTATGGTGAGGCCGCGAGTGACGGCGAGGGTCACACGGGCAAAAAATTCAGCCGCTTCGATCACTTGTGCTGAGCCATGAGTGAGCTGTGTTTGACTGTGGGCGGCAGCAACCAGTGCTTCATCATTTTCCCAGTTAAGCAGAAACAAGGGTGCGATGCGGGCTGCTCCCGCGATATCATGAGAGGTGGAAGCAGCTTGCTCGGGCGGCAGACCTTTTTGTAAATTTGTCAACGTCGTGGTGGTAGCTCCATCGCGGTAACTTCTAGTAGATGGCGCCTCCCAATATGCCCGCCAGTCATTGCAGAAGTTTGTAAAACTATAACTCGATTTCGTGACGATGGATCGTAACAACACGAGCGCTTGGTCCCCATAATGAGTGAGATCGCCCGCATGTTTACCCGGATGATATGCCGACATGGGCGAAGTATAAACACCACCAAGACCTAACTCAGAGACAATATCATCTTGTTTATAAACCCAGTGTGGCCCAAGTGAAAGAGCATCTCCGATGAGAGAACTCAGAATAATTTCGTATGCACGATCCATGGCGAAT
>JAYULG010000522.1:0-5744 GCA_043763755.1 Akkermansiaceae bacterium
GTGACGCCGATGAAGTAACTGTTGCTAAATAAAATCGGGAAGTTGGGCACTTGTTGGGCAAATAGAACGCTCGCGGAATAACAAATCCAACAAGCCAGAATCATCGCTAAAGAGTTCTTAAACGTCCACCTCATGAGAAGCGAGAGGCCGACTAGTATAAGATTCAAGCCCGCATAATAGACAGAATTTCCTCCATCAGTGAGCCCTATCATCGTGCAGATGGCAAGCAAGGGCAACAACGCAATCCCTTGCGCATATAGATTCGAAATTATATGACTTTGCGTCCGTCCAAGGCAAAAGAATATGATCGCCAACAATAAGGCAGTCGTTGCGCGGATGAGAAGAAAAGTGGCTTCCATTTCAGGCACCACCACCCAATCAAGGGCCCAACCCAAGAGCATGAAGAGCGAAGCAAATACCGCCGCACGCCTCGCATCCACGATGGCGATGCCGCTTTCATACTCGCGAAACGCGGTGCGAAGCTCGGCCTGCCGATCAAGTGGATTTTCAGTCTCCTCAACCATCTGCAAATTGAATCTCCAAGAAAAGATTTACTCCAGTGGCATCGGCTTTGATTGATGTATTCTGTAAGAGAAGCCCGTCCGGAACGAGGTCCTGCATCTCAGATTCACCGCGGTAAATAAGATTCCACTCCATCACATATTCCATCCACGCTTTGTTCGGATTACTATCTGCCACATTAGTGACGATCACGACCCCACCGGGCCGGACCATGGTGCAGAAAAGTTCTACAAGCCGCTTGCACACGCGCTGGGAAAGGTAATCAAACAGACCTGCACAGTAAACTATATCATAGTTCACAAATTCCTCATCACCACCCTGAGTGGCAGCCCTTAAGAGCTGATTGACGGATCGCTGGAAAAACCGCACCTGAGTCTCTCGTCCACAGCTCAGGCGTGCTTCATTGATTTTCTCACGCGTGTATTCTATAGTTTCTGGATTAAAATCAAGGAGATCAATTTCTGCTAGATCACTCTCAGCACACTCACGCAAAAAGCGCTGCACTTCCATTGCAGGTCCGCAAGCAAGATTGAAAACCCGCGTTTTACCATTACCTTTATTGGCTCGCTTCTCGCACTCAGAACGAAGTTTTTCAATGAGGAAATCAATGCGATTGCGATGCGCGATGACGGGATCCGTATTTAAAAGAGTATAGTTTAACAACTTCGCAAATGCCGAAGATCCTTCATAAGGATTTCGCAACATCATGTTCACCATTTCATAATCTCCAGCATAGCCCAAGGGCTTGGTGTATGTCCGATAGAGGAACGGTGAACATAAAACAATAGGATGGAGAGCGCGGCGGACATAGGCTTTGTGCACTGGCGCTTCAGCTTCACTCACATCTTGGGAGACTCCTTCGAATCGCGCCATTGAGGGTAACACTTCCTCTACCACGCGCTTTTCAATCCCTGCGAAAATTTCCTGCTCAAAATCCTCCCGCCGCCGCGTGACCGTGGTGCGGATTCCCACATCTACACCCGTGAGCCATTGTTGCACGCCGGTGAGCATGCTGGAAAGATCTGCAACCACCAATTTGAACGGATCATGCACTTGGTTTGCCGTCTTCCACTCCGACATGAATTGCACGAACTGCCCGCACAAGTTTGACTCGCCACCCGCCGGCTGCACGCTCGCCAGACTCGAAAGGAAATCCACTTCGATCCAGCCCTCATCTAGTGCCGCTTCACACACCAACACTAGGCCAGTGTTCAAAAGGTTACTTACCACCGCTTTGCCTTGGTAGAGCATGCGCCGAGATGCCATGATTCTGAAATCAGACAACACCTCGGATAATTGTAGGATGCTGTAGGGGTTATAAACCTCGAAAATAACTGAGTAGCGCTTGATACTGAGTAAGTTCGCGGTCAATTCCGCACCTTGGCTATTGCGACATGTGATGACGCTTTGTGATGATTCACGAGTTAAATCCATGATTCTATTTTGGAGACATGCACACCCTGTGCCTTCTCACTATTTATCGCAAGCCACTAGAAAAATAATTTCACTTTTCCCGATGATCTACCGCGCCTTTGGGTGCGATTGGCGAGAATCCGTGCATCCAATTGCCCATCGCCCTACGCATCGCGGCGCTTGCGGACAGCTTCTGCGAGGCCATCCAGCACTGCAACCGTATCATTCCAGCCGATGCATGCGTCTGTGACTGATTGCCCACGGGTCAGCGTCGTCAGGTCGATAGCGAGCTTTTGGTTCCCTTCCACCAGATTTGACTCGATCATTACTGAAGTGATCACTTTGGATCCCTCGGAAATCTGTTTCGCTACATTTTTCGCAACCAAGGGCTGATTGCGATAATCCTTCAGCGAGTTTCCATGCGAACAATCAATCATCACAGAGCCGGGCAAATTTTGCTCTCGTAGCATCTGCGCAGCCGCATCCACCTCGGCTTTTTCAAAGTTCGGGCCCGCTTGCCCACCGCGTAAAATCAAGTGGCAGGACTCATTTCCCGCAGTGCACACAATCGCGGAAACACCTTGCTTCGTCACTGAGAGAAAATGATGCGGGCGCGACGAGGACTGGATCGCATCCAGAGCGATTTGGATAGAGCCGCTGGTGCCATTCTTAAAACCAACCGGCATCGAGAGACCCGAGGCAAGCTCGCGGTGGATCTGAGACTCCGTAGTCCGCGCACCGATCGCGCCCCAGGCGATGAGATCTGCGATGTATTGGGGTGTGATCGTATCCAGAAACTCAGTCCCAGCGGGCACTCCCATATTTGCCAACTCCAACAATAACCCTCGGGCAATCCGCAAGCCATGATTGATATCGAATGAATCATCCAAGCCCGGATCATTGATCAAGCCCTTCCACCCCACCGTGGTCCTAGGTTTTTCAAAATATACGCGCATAATCACAAGTATATCTTTCTCCAGTCGTTTTGCTTCATCCTTGAGCTTTGCTGCGTAATCAATGGCAGCTTCAGGATCGTGAATTGAGCATGGGCCGATCACCACCAAAAGCCGGTCATCATCCCCACGTAAAATTGCGTCTGCCTGTTCTCTCGCGCTGGCCACCAGCTCGGAAGCCTGCTCCGAGAGCGGAAGATAATACGCCAAAACCGCAGGAGAAATCAGAGGATTTAAACCAGTAATTCGGAGGTCGTCAGTGCGGTGTTGCGTCACGCCACAGATCGTGAAGGGGTTTCCCCACGCGACGCAAGGCACAAGTTTCCCCAAAAATCGCCGCCGCATTCCACCAGATTGGATAACACGTGCCTGAACTCAGTCACCGGGACTATCTACCACTATGTAGAAACAAACAGCTTGAGAGTTATCGAGCCAATCTCATGAGCCGCAATCAATTCGGAAAAGGCATCGTAGTTGACCGGGAAAAAGCCACGCCCGGCTGCAAACGAGCCTGCAACCCTGAGGCAAGCGATTCGCGCCCAAAGGGCACTGCTAGAAAGCAACCTTTCTGTGAAAAGCCGATGTGACCCAACCGAAAGGCAATCTTGCCAAAAGAGACAACATCTCCGGCAATAACTGCTCCGCAAAAAGCCACCGTGCCCGAAACTCTTTCTTCCACATACCGCACAACACTCGCCAACAAGCACCATTTCGATCTTAGCAGTCGTAGTTGCGCGGCCTATACAAGGCAATGACAACGCCCATTCTAACAGTCCACAAAAACAAACCCCGCTAGGCTCCTTCCGCGAAGCTCAAATCCCCGGTATGGGAAAGCCCATTTGGGTTAGACCAAACGCAAGATATTCCTCACTTTTACCCAATGATGAGAGAAATGATCATTGCCAGTGCAAGCAGTACACCTGCTCCTATACACTCAGTAATGATCGATTCCGATGAACTGCCCCAACTAAGTTCAACCTTTCCGAAGGTCACAGCCTTCACGCTTATGTAACCTACCCACCCACAAATGGTGGAGAACACAATTTCGATGAGCAGATGGATTACGGTCATGTTTTTTCGCTTAGCACTAAGCTTTTACACAGCAGCGAGGAAAGCCAGATTTCGAATAGAATCGCTGCTCACTATGGGATCGAGCATTTTGTTAGGCATGGGGTAGATTTATTGCATCTGATGAGTGGCATCGTTCATGCTTTGTCACTGGTATTCGAATCGCTGAGTCATTCACAGCGCGGAAAAGTTTTATATACGACGGGACTACAGAATAACATGCAAACGGGGCGGCTTAAAGGGATTGCTGTGTCTCGACTTGTTGTTCTTTTCGATGACTTTCCCGCGAGGATCGCTAGTCCCACTCACAATAGACGTCAAGAAGCTCATTGACGGGGTCATACACTCGGTAGCTTTCTGTATTGAAACCGAGCCCGCCTCCTAATAACACGGTGACCTTCCCATTCGGTTTGGTGCCCCACCACCATGGTGCGTCGGACAGCAGGGGGTGATTCGTATTGGTTAGAATGGCAGCGCCAGCCTCCGTATATGCAGTTTTTGCAAGATTGAGTCGATAATATGCTTCGCCACTCCCAAATCCACTAGACATCGTCCATACTCTGCCATGAGAAGGCTTGAATCTGCACAGCTTCTCATATGAATCATCACTGGTATCGGTGAAGCTAGGAATGGTTCCACGAAGATGTCACACCGCGAAAATGCCAATTGCAAAAATCACTAGTAGGCCTACAAGCACTGATCGCCAAGTGAGCTTCTTCATTTCTTACACTACGCCAAAGAGCACCCAACCCTACCAGCGGGAGTGAGCGTCGATCTCAGAGGATGAAGTTCATAATATGGTTGATGTTGACGATAAGGTAGCTGGTGGCGGTTGCTGTGGATCCGTCTCGTTCTTCTTCATTTTTTTGCGTTGAATTGCCGCACCGCCGTCTTAATCATCACATAGCAAAGGAGCCGCTCCCGTGGGCTCAGACCCCTTGTTTTGCTTGCACTCATATAGTAGGCCATTAGCACTGGAAATGGCTTATTCTGTCATGCTGCCATTGGTAAATAGTCTCTGATCAATTCTTGTAGTATAACTTCGCTGACTGCTGATCCACCAGCAATATGATCTGTTAATGCCTCGAATTCGGCAAGTGTGGCAACATCAAGGTGAATGAGGGTTGCAACTTCATCAACAGCCTTGGTCACTTCGCTTTCAGGAGGTCTTATGCCGTCCTTCGTAAGAGCTTGGTAAGCATTAGACCAGAGAAGTCCTTCAATATTTTTAAGTAGCTCGGCAACGAGGGGAGCAATGCATGCGAGAGTCACGAGAAAGAGATGGATAAGCGATTTCATTGGTAAGGTCTTTGTATTTAGAGAATGTTGTTTCTAAACAACACGCCGTATTTGCCCAACATATACAACATGCTTTATAGTGCCCACTTATATTACTTAGCAGACTATGACTCTAGGCCGATTATACGATGAGGTAGTCCTACTATCTCACGGAGGAGCGGCAAGCTTATTCTCAAAAGATGAGCTGCCTGCTGTGGATGGTGGGAGGGTAGGTTTGTTGCTGTGCGGGAATTGGAAAGTGAATTCACTTGAAGTCAAGCTGGCTCTGTACGCTTGCGCCGGGGCGTTTCATGACATGGAAATGTATAACGCTCCTTTTAACGCTGGCGTGGCCGAGGATGAAAGGGACTGAGCGGATGTAGATCGGAGATGGGAGATGGGAGATGGGAGCGAAAAGTGCGTGGTAAGTAGAGCACCTTTTCAATCGAGCGGCGATTGGGTGCTGTCAAAACCCGATTGACATACTTCAAATCGACAATGCCAAATTAT
>JAYULG010000523.1:0-5736 GCA_043763755.1 Akkermansiaceae bacterium
GGCATTTACTCCTTTGGCGACGATTTTGAGTGCATCGATATCGAGTCCAGAATCTGTCTCATCGAGAATGCAATATTCTGGTTCAAGCATCATCATTTGAAGGATTTCATTGCGTTTTTTCTCACCGCCGGAAAAGCCTTCATTCACTGCGCGAGCGGTGAACTTGCGGTCCATTTCGAGATGGTCCATTTTCGAGTATAGATTCTTATAGTAGGCCACTGCATCAATGTCTTGGCCCTTGGGTAAGCGGGCTTGGAGGGCGGCGCGGATGAAATTCGCATTCGACACCCCAGGCACTTCTGAAGGATATTGGAAGGCGAGAAATATACCTCCACGCGAGCGCTCGTCAGTCGATTTACCAAGGATTTCTTCACCATCTTGGGTGACAGAGCCAGCCGTCACAATGTAGCTCTCGTGCCCAGCGATGACTTTGGACAGCGTGGATTTTCCAGAACCATTAGGCCCCATGATTGCATGCACTTCGCCTTTGGGGATGACTAGATCGACACCATTTAATATTACAGTGCCGTTCTCAAGACTGGCGTGGAGATTGGTAATTTGCAGACTCATGTTTTGATAAAAAATTTGAATTTAAGGCGTGGTAATTTTGCCACGAAGGGTGATTTCTACATCTTGGACGAGTGCGCCCGGCGGGAGATCGAGCACATCTGCGAGGTTGATGCCGGGTTTGAAACCCACATCATGGATCACGCCAGTAGTGGCATCATGAAAGTGGCCGTGCTCGCTGAGGTTCGCACAGTAGCGGGAAGACTCGCGCTCAAAGTTCACTTGGCGGATGATGCCATGCTGGACGAGCGCTTCCAGGCACTTGTAAACCGTCGCGAGAGAAACCTTAGGAAGGCGGTCTTTCACCAACATGAAAACATCATTCGCAGTGGGGTGATTCCTATATTCCATCAGCGTGCGATAGACTTCTCGGCGCTGGCGCGTCATACGGAGACCAGAGATATTTTCTGGGATTGCTCCTTCAAAAGGAAATTCTGGGATCATGCTGACCATTGCGACGGCAAGCTAGATGGGGGCAAACCAAGATCAAGAACTATTCTTATTATTGTTTAATCAGGGGTTGGGGCAGCACTTTTCCGAGACGTTTTCACGGGGAATAGGCATTGTCTTAAGCCGTTTGAGGGAAAAGCGCGCGGATTTGAGCGTTGCTCACCCCAAACCGTTCAGGAGAGGCGGCACTCTGTGAGGATGATTCCGCCGCAGCGATGAGACACCCCTAGTCTTCCGAGACTGTCTCGTCCCGTTGGTAGATGGGGAGCTGGCGATAGGGAACAGTGAATGCTAAAATCATCAGAGATGTTTCGTAAATCACGCTGGCTTCTTTACCTATCCATGAGCCGTCTTGGCGCTGTTTGGGAAGATAAGTCTCATACATCCATGAAGCATACTCCGTCCAATATCGGCCGCCGATTTGGAACATTCCTTGCGAGTTATAGTAATTGCCATAAAACTCGAATTGGTCACCTGGCAGTTCGCGGAAAACTGACATCACATAGTTAGCAGCCAGAGTTGTTTCTGGTTTACCATGGAGGCCGGAAAGCTCGAGGCAGAGCAGGCCCATGCCGGTGAGTGATTTTGCATGGCCCTCGTAGTCGGTATAGCCGAAGCTACCTTTTTCTTTGTGTTGGTGGCGTTTCAAATACGATACTGCGCTTAGGATGGCCTCATCGGGCACGGCTGCGCCATTGAGTTTCGCGGAGCGCAGGGCCATCAGTGCCCAACCGCTGCATGACGTATCGCTATCTTGTGAGTCGGGGTGGTAGCGCCAGCCACCAGTGTTATTTTCATCCTTTTTCACTGCTTGTGCTCGCAGAATGAGTTGAAGCGCTTTAGGTAAAGTTTTATCAATCTTTAGTTGGCGGCTGGGTTCTACCATACCACTCACTTCTGATAGAAAAAGTGTGGCAATATTATGGGCATACATGGGGCCTGTGCCAGCGTAGCCTTTTTGGAAAAGTCCATCTGCTGTTTGGTTTGCGAGAACAAAGTCGATGCAGCGATTGATCGTATTTGCATAGATGCCTTCGGTGGGCAGGTGGCCTTTTGAGAGAAAAGTCATACCTACAAGTGCCGGGATGCCAGTGGAATCACCGTATTGCTCAGGAAATGAGCCGTCTTCCTTTTGGCTGCGGGCAAGGTAACCAAGCGCGCGATCCACGGCGGGGTCCACGCGGTCCCGCCACTCCGTGAAGACAGGATCAAGCCCCTCTTGCGCTGTGAGTGGGTGAGTGATCGTGACTAATAGACACAAAAATCTGATGATCATTTTAGGAAGAAGTGGCTATTTGTTAGATATACTTTGGAAGTATCCTTTTACGAGTTCTCGATATTCTACAGGCACCTGGTTGGCCCCTCCTGCGGCGACGTCTGAATTGAGCGTGGCTTGAATCTTTTCCCAATCTGCGAGTGAGATTCCGAGTTTTGCGAGTTCGGGGGGGACGGCGGGATCGGCTTCAGGCGCACGAGGTGTTTCAGGCGATTGTATCGCTTGCTTGCCAGCTTGAGAATTAGGCGTGGCAGGTGATGAGGGTTGATTTTGAGGTCGAGCAAATTGTGGGCGGCCTTGCATGGCTGATCTAGCACTTTGGACCGCTTGTTGGAGGGCTTGCGCCGCTTGGGCAGCTTGTTGTGCGGCTTGAGGGAGCTGCTGGTTTTCACTGGCGCGTGATGCCTGCTGAAATGCCTCAGCAAGTGCTTGAGGTGACGAGGGTGCTTGCTGAGGCGAGGCTTGCTGTTGTGCCGCGTTTTGTGCGGCTTGGGTGAACTCAGCGGCGGCTTGCTCAAGGGCCTGAGCACTGCTCTCAAAGTTTTGTTGGGACTGTTGATGTTCGCTAGATGCTTGTTGTTGTTGCCCTTGTTGGGCTTGTTGTGAGGCTTGCTGGGCTTTTTGTGCGCCTTCGTTGCCGCGTTGTTCTGCTTGCTGAAGGTTTCCCGAATCAAGGGCTTGAGGAACAGCGGCGATGGCCTGCGAAAGGGTTTTTGCTTGTGTGGCTTGTGACTGTTGTAGTGCTTGCAAGGCTTTCTGAGTCTCACCCGTGGCGAGAGCTTGCATGGCATCGGAAACATTTTTTTGACGCTCCGCAAGTTGCTGAAGGTTCTTTGCGGCTCGCTGGTTTTGGGAAATGTTTGCTTCTGTAGCGGTGCTCGCTTGCGGTGGAGGGCTCTGCGCAAGTGCCTGTGCTTGATTGGAGGCTTGTTCTAACGAGGCTTGTGCTTTGGCAGTGGCCTCAGACGCTGCGGCCGGTGTGGCGCTGGAGATTTGCTCATTTGCCCGATCTGTGGCGGCCACGGCGTCAGGGAGACTATCGGCTAATTTGCTGCGTTGTTCGCGAGATTGGTCAAGCTGTGCGGTTGTTTCTTGGGCGATTTGTGCTTGTTCACTGGCGAGTGCCTTTCTGAGTTCATCGGCGAGCGGTTGAGAGTCAACGGCAGCTTTTGCCTGCTCCTGCAATTGTTGTTGGGATTGGGCCGTTTGTTTAGCTTCTTTGGCGAGTTGTGTGACTTCCTCCGCCTGCTGTTTGAGTGCTTCAGCGAGTGCTTGAGGTTGTTCCTGAAGTTCTTGGCGGATCTGGTTCTTCAGTTGATCTTGCTGTTGTTGCCATGCTTGCTGTGGGTTTTTGTCATCTGCCCGAGGAGGAGTTTGCGTGAGTTCCTTTGCTTGACGGGCGAGTTCTTGTTGCTGTTGCGCGAGATCCTGAAGCCGGGCGAGATCTTGAATCCTTTCGGTCTCTTGATTCATTTTTTGCTTCAATTGTTCTAATTGTTGGATTGCTTGCTCGGCACCCTCGCGGGCCTCATTGATTTTTTCCTCACGCTGCGCCATCTCGTCTTGGAGAGGTGCGTTTTCCATATTCTCGCGGCTTTGTTGAATCTTCTCAGCAGCTTGGTTGAGCTCATCTGCGAGTGGCGCGTGAATGCTTTCCTGCATCTCCTCGGCGAGTTTGCGAGTATCTTGCTGGGCTTGCGCGAGTTTCTCGGAAGCTTCCGTTAAATTCTTTACCGCATCTTCTGATTGCTCAGCCCTTTTAATCTCTTCGCGATGCCAATCCATCCGTTCACGCGCTTGACGAATCTCATGGATCGTTTTGTCAATTTTCTCGAACGCGCCTTCGTGTTGTTGCTTGAGTTCTTGGCGGGTGAGCGATTCCGCATGGTCATCTATTTGGATTTTGATCCATTCTGAGTAGCCAATTCCCGGTCCTGAAAATTCTGCGGGTTTCCCATCTTGGGCTTTCACCCGAATTTGGAAATTTCGATTGCCGCCTAATTGAGCAATCAAACTGCCGATAGAAAGTGACAGACTGCCACGATATTTCGGTGGCTTGGTCCCTTGTAAGCTGAAAGGCAAATCCATGGGTATGGCTAAGTTTTGATTGCTATAGTCATTGAGTTCCACATCTACCTGATGAAGTGAGAAATCTTCTATAACATCGTAACGAAGATTGATCATCTCATCACTGCGTAGGCGTAACTCTCTCTGGCTTGGGTTTAGTAAAACTACTTTTGGAGAAGTGTCTTCGCGAATCTCAATGCGGAAGGATTGTGCCGCGATTTCTCGGCCTAAGCGATGCTTGAGCATAACGGTAGCATCGCTCGTGCCGGGGCTATTCATCGTCCATTCGAAGTCGATCTTGCTGGCACCTGAGATAGAGCTAATTCTCCCTTCGATAAGGGTTTTTCCTAAGACCTCGATGCGGGCGGATTCGATGGTGGTATTGGTCTTACAAGTAAGTTGGAAGGATGAGCCGCTCACGGCGGATACCTGATTGCCAAGTGTGCCAATCTCTGGAGCTAGCCCTAAGTAAGCAGGTGCCTTCACCGTAAGTTCAGTGGCTGTGAGTATAGGCAATGGCCATACAGTTACTGCGAATGCATCGCTTTCATCTTTGCCGGCACGCAGGCGGTAGCGGAAGCTTTTGGTTACAGGGTTCAGCTCATACTGGAATTTTCCATTTGATCTAGCGAGATTCTCGATTGCGGTTTGGCCATTACCCCAGTCTGTGAGAAGTTCTAATGAGGTTTCAGGTCCACTATAACTTATATCAATTTTCAATGATTCTCCTTCGAGCAATTCAATTGAGCCAGGTGCGATGGTAAATGAGGCAGCCCCTGCATTCCCGAGAGTGGAAAATGGCGAAACTGCTCTCACTAATAACCGCGCCGATTGCCTAGGCCACACGGCCAACAGCATTCCTAGAATTAACAATAGTATAATAGCGGGCCTGCGCCAGAGGGCGAGAGTGCTTACTGTTTTTATCTCATGGCGCATGTCCACAGAGGCCGCATCTATGACTGCTGCTTTGCGAAGTTCGGCAAGGAGCCCTACGGAAATTCCACTTTCAGTTCCTTGCAATTCCAAGGTAGTGCTGATCCGTTCTTGTATCTCTGGGTGTCTAATTTCTACCCAGCGTGCGAGCTGCACTTTTGAGATCTTATGGAACAAGGGTGCTAGTCCTTTCTGGGCTGCTATCATGATAGCAATAATCCAGCCACCAAACATGAGCCACCGGACGGGAGTGGCGAGTGGCGAGAATTGCCAATCTGCCGCCATGATCACGAGCAAGCCGAGCAATGCCACTGTGACGATGATAAAAGCCGCTCTTAGCCACTGAGTTTTACGTATCTGCTGCAGTAAATTCTTTAATGATTGATCAATCGTAGTGTCCTTTAACTCTGGATTCATTCGTTTCTCCTTTCAGTAAATTACGG
>JAYULG010000524.1:0-5709 GCA_043763755.1 Akkermansiaceae bacterium
GCGCATCGGGAATATTGATACCAGAATGCTCGCCTGCCCTGCTGGCGGTCCTCGGATCAGGCTTGGTATTTAGCCTTGGCCGCCGCCGTTTAGAAAAAGGCGGTCACTGACGCCACATAGATGTCTCACATTCCTCACCGAATTTTCTCCGAAAGTGCGCCTTAGCAATCTGATAGGGTTTTCCTTGGTTAAACGGAACAGCTCTCGGAGGTGGGCAAGCACCTGTGGTTAGTCCGGCAAACTCTATCCTCGACCAGCTAAAAGGAGTTCTCTCGACGAAAACAACCGCAGGTTTTGGACAGGTCTGATTGGGACGTACCCGCACAGTGACGAAGTCATCAAGCCATTCCTGCTTTAAATTTCTCAAAGCTTGGCCCGACCAAGCCCTAAAGTTGGCATATGTCGTTCATTATTACTGAATGCATCGTAATGCTTTATATCGTTAAACCCATGATAAGAAGATTGCCCGCTGTAATCTGTACTAGAATTTAATGTATAAGAATCGCTAGATAAGCTGCATCCTCCAGCACATCGATGTTGCTAACTGGACGATGATCGACGAACGCATAAAGGTCTATCCCGTTACTTTCGCCGATCAAGTCTTGGGCCGCGTATTGTATGACCCGCGCGTATTTTTTTACAATTTCATGATTGCCTCGGAGATCTGGTCTTCCATGCTTGGCTCGGTGCGGATGAATAGTTCCTGCAATCCTTTGGCAGATTGAGTCACTGCTTTTAATCCGCCAGGCACTTTGCGCTGCACTCGGATGGACCCCGTTTTACACTCGCTTCCCAAGGATTTACCACCGTAAGAGCGACCAATGATCACGCCCACGACCCCGGGCATGGCTTCGATTTTCCGCATGACTCGCAGGCATTCCTTTGAGGAACTTTGGTGGCGACCGCGGGCTGGCATTAGAAAATCTTACTCATACTCCCTCATCACTCAATCTCACAAAAATTTGAGTTTTCATGACGATGCTAGGTTGTTTAGCTGCATGGCAATGAAAGCCCAATTTGGTTGTTTAGTCCTCCTCTCCTATCTTTTTCTACAATCGGTGCATGCGGCTGAAGAAAAATTCCCCACACCGCCAGAGGCTATCCGCAAGGAAGGGATTCCGCAGGGAAAGCTGATTCGCGGCAACTTTGCCCAATCGACTATTTTTCCCGGCACTCAACGGGAGTATGCCGTTTACGTCCCGGCACAATATGATTCCAGCAAGGCGGACAATGCATTGATGGTATTTCAAGATGGGATGAGCTTTTGCAACGATGGCTGGGGGACGCGCGCGCCTATCGTTTTTGACCACCTCATTCACTCAGGGGAAATGCCCGTGACGATCAGCCTTTTCATCGAACACGGGATAGTCCCTTCGCTAAGCGAAAACGCGGAGGCGCGATACAACCGGAGCTTTGAATACGATGGCATGGGAGATGCCTACGCGAGGTTTCTGATCGATGAATTCATTCCTTTCATTGAAAAAACCCACAGTCTCACCATCACGAAGGATCCCAATCAGCGCGGTCTTTGCGGCGCATCATCTGGCGCCATCGCTGCCTTTACCGCAGCGTGGGAGCGCCCGGATTCCTTCCGCCGGGTCTATTCGATGATCGGCACCTACGTCGGCCTGCGCGGTGGCGATGATTACCCAGAACTCATCCGCCGCACCGCACCCAAGCCGTTGCGCGTCTTCCTGCAAGATGGCGAAAACGATCTAAACATCTACGCCGGGGATTGGTGGATGGCGAATCAAACGATGCTGCGTGCCCTCGAGTGGTCTGGCTATGAGGTGAACCACGTGTGGGGAAAAGGTGGCCACAATCATGATCATGGTGCCGCCATTTTCCCCGATGCCATGCGTTGGCTTTGGAAAACTAAGACCGTGACGGCCCATCCGGAAAATTGCAAATCGCTGGCGTCCAAGTATCTGATCGCTGGGGAGGATTGGCAGCTCGTCAGCACCGGCCACCAATGGGCAGAAGGCCTTGCGACTTTGGCCGATGGCACCTTATTTTTCACGGATGTGGGGGCGAGTAAGCTCTATAAAATCGCGCCAGATGGCACACAATCGCTCGTCGATTCCGACACAGGACACACCAACGGCCTTGCGCTAGGGCCAGATGGGAAAATCTATGGTGCTGCGGGAGGGGCCGCCGAGATCCGTGCATGGGATCCTAGCACTGGCCAGAGGGAAACCATTGCCAGCGGCGTGAAATCCAATGATCTCGTCGTCCACCATACAGGCCACATTTATTTCACCGATCCCAGTGGCGGGAAAATCTGGCATCTCGCCTCCGGGACTCGTGAACGCAAGGCGGTGGATGATTTTAAAAACCCAAATGGCATCGCGCTGAGCGCAGATCAGAGTTTGCTCTTCGTCACAGATTTCTCTGGGCGCTTCATCTTTTCTTACCAGATCGCGGCAGATGGCTCACTACTGCATAAGCAACCGTATTTTTACGCCCAGCTTCCTGCCAATGGTCCGGCTGGCCAGCTAGACGGAATGGCCTCCGCAGCTTCCGGCGAGCTTCTCGTCGCCACTGAATCTGGAATTCAGATTTTTGATCAACCAGGGCGGGTCCAGCTCGTCCTCCCCCGCCCGGCACCCACGGATGGCCGCACCAGTTATGTGAGATTTGGCGGAATAGATCGGAAAACTCTGTATATCGCGACGAAGGGCACCATTTACAAACGCCAAGTCCAGCTACAAGGGGCAGATCCTCTAAAACCAAACAAGCCTACCAAGCCCAGCCTGTGAAAGTGCAGGCCGCTCAATCTTTATTTACCCGCGCCAAGATCCACAGCAGGTCTGATACTCGATTGAAAAACAAGCGCACTACCTCTGGCACTGGCTGGCCAGACTCATGCAAGGCCAGCACATCACGCTCGGCACGGCGACTCACTGCCCGCGCATAGTCTAGGCCCGCACGCGCCATCGATCCCTCGGCACCCGGCCTCGCCCAGCCAGTGAATTTCACCCCACGTTTTTCAAAATCATGGGCCACGGTTACCACCCACTCGAGGTCTGCATCCACGAGCCGAGCGTAGTTTTTTTCCAGATACTTTTCATCGTCTTCCGGTAGGGTGGCGAGCTGGCCCATCAGCCCCACGAGGCGCGCTTGCACCCCATCGATCACTGCGATCAGCTCTGCATCTTCGCCTGCCGCACGCGCGAGGCCGAGTGCGGCATTCAGCTCATCCACCGTGCCTAGCGCTTCCATCCGCAGCGCTGTCTTGGCGATCCTTTTGGAAAACAATAAGTCCGTTTCGCCCGTATCTCCCCTGCCTGTGATGATGCTCATGCGCAGACCTTAACCGCAGAAAAATTCATGTCCAAGCGCGTTCATCCGTGATTTTACTGGGCCGTCCATGAAACTTGCAAAACTCGGCGATGGCCCGGAAATTTTCTACACCCTCCAAGGCGAGGGCGTTTCTTGTGGAGTGCCCGCAGTTTTCATCCGCGCCTCGCGCTGCAACTTGCACTGCATCTGGTGCGATACAGACCACACATGGAATTTTGAAAAAACACCGTGGCCTCATGAAAAGGACGCACTTCCCGGCTACGCAAAACACCAGAAATCTCAGGTGACATTTGAGATCACGCCCACTGCGGCCGCCCAGCTCATTCTCGCATATCAATGCCCGCGCACCATTATCACTGGCGGCGAACCTTTGCTGCAACAAACCGAGTTTCTGGAGATGATTCACAGCCTCCGCGCTCACCAGCCAGAGCACCAATTTGAGGTGGAAACCAACGGCACCCAAGCCCCGTCTCCCGCTTTCTATCAGGCCATTGATCAATTCAACGTCTCCCCTAAGCTCGCCAATGCCGGGATGCCTAAAGCGCTGCGGCTGCACTCACAGGCTCTCGAAATTTTCGCCCAGTCTCCTAAGTCGTGGTTCAAATTCGTGGTCTCATCACCGGCAGATGTTGATGAAATTCAAGCCCTCGCCACCAGCTACTCACTTCCCGCTTCACGCATCATTTTGATGCCAGAAGGGCGGACCACTCAAGAGCTCGATCAAAGCGCCGCGTGGCTCGCAGAAGTTTGTCGTGATCTCCGCTACCGCTTCTCAGACCGCCTTCACATCCGGCTGTGGGGTGACCGCCGTGGAGTTTGAAATGCAATGGATCGCACCCGCTGAATTTTTCTAAAATTCTGCAACTTTCCCATCGGCAGCGGGTTTCCCACCGGACAAGATCACATTTATCAAAATGAAGCGCCCAACCTCAGCCACGGATAATGACCACGATGCTTGGGAAAATGATGCGGTTTGGGATCTTCTCAAACAAGCACCTGCGCCCGCCGCTAGTGGCAGCTTCGCGGATGACACGGTGCGTCAAGCCCGCCTCGCAGATGCGCCGCGCTCGTGGTGGCAAGGTCTTTGCACTCGTGGTCCGGTGGTGGGATTTGCGGCTGCCACCGCCGCCATCATCATGCTTCTCGGCTACTTCACCATCACTCAGCGGCAGGCCACTCAAGCCGCCATCGCCTCTTCCACCATCGAGGAAATTGCGGAAACAGAGATGCTTCTCGCTGCCGTCGATCACCTTGATGATTTCACCGATACCGAATTAGCCGCCCTGATTGGCTTCTAAAAACACTTTCCCCCAGCGGCTCTCATCGCCAAGCTCGCGCCATGAAAAACGGGCTGATTTTCGACCTTGATGGCACTTTGATCGATTCATTGCAAGGGATCGCCCATTCTCTGAACCAGGCCCTCGCAGAGCACTCACTGCCCACTCATTGCGAATCTGCGGTCATGAAATTCATCGGTAACGGAGCAAGGGTGCTAGCGCAAAGAGCCTTGCCTGAGGGCGCGAGCGAAGAGGAAATCAGGAAGATCGAAGCAGCGTTTAAGACTCATTACGCATCCACATGGCCGAGCGGCACCGTTGCCTACCCCGGCATCACGGAGTTGTTAGAGTCTTTGCAAGCCACCGATTTCCCGCTTGCCGTGCTCTCGAATAAACCGCATCCCTTCACTACCACCATCGTGGAAACAATTTTCCCGCACATCCATTTTAAGTCCATCCTCGGCCAGCAGCCCGGCATCGCTCACAAGCCAGATCCTGCCGGAGCGTTAAAAATTGCGGAGATTCTTTCTCGCAAGCCCGCAGATTGCATCTTTAGCGGGGACTCCACCGTCGATCTCGAGACTGCGCGTAACGCTGGAATGCGCGCCATCGCCGTGACTTGGGGATTTCACGATACCCCGCGCCTACTCGCCGCCGGTGCCTCCCAGCTCGCCCATCATCCGGCAGAACTCCTTGGAATTTTGTTAGAAAATACCTCACACCCGCTTCTCGCCTAAGATCCGGATCGGCCTTGGCACTTTTTTACGCCGCAATCCAAATTGCCGCACCGCGTGCCGCTGCAAATGCGCTTTTGCGTCCTCGATATCATCAGTGAAGAAGATCAATTCAGGATCATCCGGGCTGATCATCCCCGCCTCCGCCATCCCATACACAAAGTCCATGAGCGGCTGCCAATACTCCTTCCCCATCAGCACGATGGGAAAAACCTTGAGCTTGCCCGTTTGAATCAAGGTCATCGTTTCAAACATCTCGTCCATTGTCCCCGCGCCGCCCGGCATCACGATGAAAGCAAAAGAATACTTCACGAGAACCACCTTGCGCGTGAAAAAATACTTCATCGTCACCGAGCCATGCACATACGGATTCAGGTGCTGCTCGAAGGGCAACT
>JAYULG010000525.1:0-22609 GCA_043763755.1 Akkermansiaceae bacterium
TCTGGCTGAGTGAGCTGAATGCATTCGGTGATCTCCAAGCCCTCACCAAGAAGCTCGTCATTGATGATGATCCAGCTCCCCGGAGAAAGGTCAGGTGACGCGCACAAGGTATAGTGCTTACCCTGGATGGTGGGCCATGTTATGATGGCGGTTTCTGGAATAAGAATATCAGGGATGCCATCTGCGTCTGGATCATGATAGGTGGCGGGGACAAGCGTGATGGTCGGTAGCAAGAAGCCGCCGTGTTGAATGGCTGAGAAAGGATCGGTGCCAGCGGCGGCTTCTTGCTCATTGGTCCAGCCGTCACCGTCGGGATCAGCTCCGATTTCGAATGTTGTAAAAAGATTGCCTGAGTTGTATTGCTTCTCCCAAAGATCCGAAACGTGGTTGTTGTTAAAATCAATGCGGGAGTGTGCGGTTGAAACTAAAAAGATGATCAATAGAACGGAGGCCACATTTCCGACGAAATGACGAAAATTGCTCCGACCATGTTTTGAAAAATCATTCATCGTGCGGTTGCTCCTTTTTGTTTGGCTGCGGCACCTTCGATGCGCCAGTGGTTGAGGACGAGGTCTTTGGCCTTGGGTGGGTTGGCTTTGAGTTCGGCTTCCTCGCGGGCTTGGTAAGCGGTGAGGAGGCGGGTGTATTCGTTGTTGTAAAGGTCGTGGAGGGATTGGATCGCGGCTAAAGCTTCCTCTGTGGGTTTTCTGGAAGTAATTGAGAAGCTGGCTTTGCCTTCGGCGAGGGCGGGAAGTGGTGGGATTCCCTCCTCGTCTTTTAGTTCTCTGAGGCTTTCGATTTCCTGGCTGTCCCACGCCATGATCATTTTACGGGATTTGCCATCCGAGCCAATGAACGAGCTAAACCCTGAAAGCATCGCGAAGTCTGCGGAGGACCAAAAGCTAACTGCCTCGCCTTGTCCCTGAGGCCAGAGATTTACGAAGGTGCGCTGGGAGCCTTCCAAAGCCCGATAGACTCTGGTACCGATGAAAAGAAATCCAGCGTCCGGGTTTTCTTCGATGAATTCTTTAATCCTTTCGGCAATCGCGGGAGTGTCTGGGGTGATCGTAGGCTCTCGCTTGGCGGGATCCGGTAGCACGATGGGCGTAATGCGCTGGACCATAATCTTGCGCCCGCCTTGTTGGTGAGTTTTAGAGTTAAGAATATCTTTTGCCGGCACGACGAATTCGGGTTTGGGCGGCTCTGGTGCGGAAGGCGTGCCGTCTGGGATGTCACCAAGGATGCGGGCGGAAGTGGGTGGGTTGCCAAGTTCTCGCGAAGACCTGCTTGACTCTTCCTTAGAGTGAGCAGCCGATAAGATGAGCAGCAACGCCAGAAAAAAATGGGAGAGGATTTTCATGCTAGAAGTTGGTTATAGAGTTTCCTTCCAAGTGGACGGGGAGTTCAAAAGCCGTACTGAGCCGACCGCGATGGCCTTTAGTCACTCCCCGGAGACAGCGACTTGGACATGCGCCACCGCCTCCCCGGCCTTTCGATCGGTTTGGCGGCATCGTTGCGGTCGATGCCGACCGCTCAGTACAGAAGATTTTGAAGTCCCCATCCACCAAGGTGAACGTCCACACTTCATGTCACGAGCCTCGGGGCGGCAAGGAAAATTTGTGTAGATGTCGGCGACTGAGCAAAAGTGGAATTAATTGTCTGAGCAAAAGTGGAGGATTTTTGTTAGGGGCGGATTCGGCTTAAATACGGTATTCTCCGAGCACGTCGGGCCACTGCGGGAATTGGGGCGTGGGCGGGCGGGAGATGACTCGGAAGCTTCCTGGCTGTTGGACGATGGTGACTTGCTTGGTTTCGCCTGGGGTGATCACCCAACGACTACCCAGAAAGCTGATCTCACCAGCCTTCTGAACGACCCGGGTGTGGTGGGTCGCAAGGTGCAAATCGAGGAGTTCCGGTGGTGGTGATGGACGCCAGCAGGTGCTGCCTTTGGATTGGGGGTCTTTGGCGACAAGGCGGCTGACGCCGAGACAGCCGAGGGCGCGTTGAAACTGGGAGAGAGTGTCGGTGTCGCCTGCTTTGCGGGGCTCGTGGCCGAAGAGGCTAGGCCATCCGTATAGAAGTCGTTAGGAAGGCCGTGGGTGAGGAAAATTTCCCTAACATGAGCGAGGTGGGCGAAGTTAGTTTCGGCCTCAATGAAGCCGGCGCCGACGATGAAACGGGTGGCGTTGTCGATGGTCAGAGCGAGGATCTGGAGCTTCTCTCCGGGCCACCATTGGTGCGGGGAGCTGTCGTGTTGGAGGAGGTCTCCATGGCCTTTGCGCTACCATCTGCGGCGGGGTTTGGGGCCACCTTTGAGGAGTTCGTGCAAGAGTGCAGCCAGGTGTTTGAGGACATGGCTGCGGACGTTAGAGACGGAGCGTTTGAAGCCAAATCTGCGGTCGAGTTCGTCGGCTAGGAAGCTGAAATTGGCTGCCGCGCCAGTGGCGAGGGTGGTGCGCAGAAAGGTCTCTGCTTCATCTGGCCATGCGGTGGTGTGATCGCCTCCAGAGGTGCCTAGCGGGAGGTGGCGGCCTCCGGCAAGCCAGAGTGTCTTGAGGGTGTAGAGGCGTGATCGGCCGATTCCGAGCCGGGCGGATGCGTCTTCAGGGGAGAGGTTTCCGTCGTTGAATGCGGCGAGGGTTGCTTCAACGACGTCGAGGGGCAGGCGATGGGAAAGTTGTTTGTTTTCATCCGGTCATTGAAGGCACCAGCGGCCTTGCCGAACCAGCGCTTCTGGGGCTCTGCCCCAAACCCCGGAGTTTATCGAATCGAGGCGAATGGCTCCGGGGAATGCGTTCTCTCCCCGGAGCGCGGTTCCCTTCTTGGGAGCCTATCGCACCCTCGGGACTACTCGGGTTACTCTCCAGCAGAGCCCTATCCGCTCCGGCGGTGGGCCGAACGAGAAACATGAGAAGCAAGGATACCAGAGCAATCGGCCAGTCGCTGAAGGAATCCACTTTTGCTCGATCCGCTACAGGAAAATTTGTGCAGATGTCGGCAACTAAGCAAAAGTGGACAGGTATTGCTGATTTCACGATCACCTCTTTTTGGATCCATCGCGGCCGCGCCCTCGTGGATCCGATCGCGGCGGAGTTAGTTTAGTTTCCAAACCTAAAAAACTGTTCGCTTGAACATTTTTAAATGACGGTTACTTTCGCCGTGTGCCACCGGGAACGATTGAGATATTACGTCAGCAGATGCGGGAGAAATTCCCGCAAGCGCACGGCATGCGGGCAGTGGTGGCGGAAAAACCAGAGCACGGCGTGGCCTTCACGCCAGAGGCGTTTCCGCTGGGGGCGATTTCTGAGGTGGTGGCCGCAGGACCCATTTCGGGATTGGGGCTGTGGGTGGCGGGATTGTTAGGTGAGCCGGAGCTGGGCAGTGTGCACCCCGAATTTGTATGGATCGATGGGGCAGATGGATTTGATCCGAGTTCATTTTCCGCCACGGCATGCTCGCGGCTGCTGTGGGTGCGCTGCCGGGCGGTGGCAGAAATGTTCAAGGCGGCGGATCTGCTAGCGCGGGATGGCAACGTGCCGTTTTTACTGTTAGACAGCACCCGACTGCCGCGCAAAGACCTGCTGGCCTTCCCCGCAGCGGGCTGGTGGCGGCTCAAGCAGACGGTGGAAACTCACGGCGGGCGGCTGGTGGTAATGACCGCTTTTCCGCTGGTGCCCTGCGCGAAACAACGCTGGCAGCTCTCCGCAGATCTGTGTTTGCAGGACTTCGATAAAACCCGCGAGGAACTCCGCGAGCAACTCTGCATGGTGCCAGAAAAACTCCACCGCGCGAATTGAAATGAAGAGGTTTTTTTAACCGCCAAGCCGCCAAGTGCGCCAAGGAAACTTCAAACATCTCTATCCCCATTTCCCATCTCTTAAACTTGGCGCTCTTGGCGGCTTGGCGGTTCAACCCTATCCCACCCATCCCATCCCGCTGAGCAATCAATCAAAACCATGTTCACCGCGCTTCACATCCGGGATTTTTCCGCCACAGCCGTCTTGCGAGGTAGGCAGGAGCTGGCGGGACTGGCCTGTGCCATCCTCGCAACCGCACAAGCAGATGCCGCCAAGGAAAAACTACCGCTCGCCGCCATCAATCACACCGCCCGCCAGCAAGGTCTCGCTACAGGCTGGCCGCTCAACCGCGCACTCGTCCGCTGCCCGGAGCTACGCGTCCTCCCGCGCGATCCAGCCGCAGAAACAGCCTTGCTGGCAGAATGCATCGAGCTGGCAGAATCACTCACGCCCGATCTTGAAATCACGGCGGCGGATGGCTTGATTCTAGATTTATCCTCCCGCCGCAGCCAAGCATCCATCGCTCTGGATGTGCTCGATTTGCCGGAAGTGGAGCTATGGCACGCCAGCGCCGCCACGCCGGATCTTGCCTATTTAGCAGCCCGCCACGAAAGCACGCAAGGGCGCTGGATCGAGCCTGCAGATCTCACCCAAGTTCCGCTCCATTTCCTAGATGCCATTAGCCACCGGCATCCATCGATCCGGCTGTTAGAGAACTGGGGGATGAAAACTCTGGGCGACTTCATGGCGCTACCGCGGCAGGCACTCACGGAGCGGCTGGGGCTGGAGGTGGGGCAGTGGCATGATCTCCTGCACGGGAAATTTTGCCGACTTCTGCGCCTCCACCGCCCGCCAGAATGCCTGACGCAGCGGGCCATTTTCGAGGAGGGAATCACTGCGCTGGAGCCATTGGTTTTCGCCCTGAAGCGCCTGCTCCATACGCTCAGCGGGCGGCTCGCGGCGCGGCATCTCGCAGCTAGCCGTCTTGATCTCAGAATCCTATTAGAAACCGGTGAGGAAGTGCCGCGCCAGATCCGCCTGCCTGAGCCACAGACCACTGTGGAGGGGATGCTGGGCCCCTTGCAGACGTGGCTGGATGCGCTACGGCTACGCGCAGCGGTGAGCGGGCTGGAGCTAGATGCGGAGGCGACCTTTGCCGTGGCAAGACAGCGCGAGTGGTTTGGCCGGCAATTACCGCAACCAGAGCGTTGGGCAGAGACCTTGGCCAAGCTCGAGGCGCTGTTAGGCCCAGGCCGCATCGGCATCCCGGTGCCAGCCCAAGATCATACACCAGGTGCTTTTAGCCTCCATCCAGCAGCAGGACCAGCGATGGTGCAGGCCGTAGCCCAGCCGCTACCAGCATGCTCGCTGCCGCTGCACCGTTATCGCCCGCCATTGGAAATCGCCGTGGCCCATGAAGTGCGCGAGGGGCAGACGCTGCCGCTCGCGTTGCTAACGGGGCCGCACCCCGGGCAAGTCATCGATGCTCGAGGCCCCTACCCTGCTTCCGGTGCATGGTGGGAACCCGCGCAGGCATGGCAGCGGCTAGAGTGGGATGTGCAGCTAGCGAGCCGCCACCTCTTGCGGCTGGTGTTAGAGAAACCAAATCTTTGGAAACTCGAGGGAATTTACCAATGAGCGCACCTTTCCATGAATTCCACGCACGCTCAGCTTTTTCCTTTCTCGAAGGTGCCAGCCAACCGGAAGCGATGGTCGCGCAGGCGGCCCAGCTCGGCTACTCCGCCATCGCCATCACAGACCGCATGGGATTTTACGGCTCTGCCCGCGCCCACCATGCGGCGAAGGAATGCGGCATCCGGGCGCTGGTAGGCTGCATGTTAGAAGCTGCCGATGGCACCAGTTTCCCAGTGCTGTGTGCCAGCCGCGATGGCTACCGCCAAATGAGCAGGCTGCTCACCGAGCACCACCTCACCCACCAGCTAGGGATGGATTTCCTCGCGCGCGCTGGCGGACTCATCGCGCTGACGGGAGATCGCGATGGGCCAGTGTGCAAGCCACTGCTGCGCGGCGATAAAGCAGCGGCACTGCGGGCGGCGGAGCATCTCGTGGCAGCATTCGGCCCAGGAAATGTCTATCTCGAGCTCACCCGCCACGGCCTGCGCGATGATGGGCGGCTGAACCGCCAGCTCATTGATCTAGCAGCTCACTTGCGGCTGCCTTTGCTGGCGAGCAATGCCCCGCTTTTCGCCACCCGTGGCGAGCGGCGGCTGGGCGATGCGTTCACTTGCCTGCGCCATCATTTACCGCTCGATCAAGCGGGCCATCTGCTCGCGGCAAACGGGGAAAGGCACCTGAAATCCCCACAGGCGATGGCCGCACTTTTCCACGATGTGCCGGAGGCCATTTCTAACACTGCGCGGCTTTCTGAGCGGCTAGACTTCACCTTGGAAAACCTCAATTACCGTTTCCCGGATTATGCGGATGGCCAAGGCAATCCACTTTCATTACCTGAGCAGGCTACCTTGCTGCGGCGCCACACCTACGCCGGTGCAGCCCGCCGCTACCCAGCCCTCACACCTGCGGTGCGGCAGCAGCTTGAGCATGAGCTCGCGATGATCCAGCGGCTGGGATTTCCCGGGTATTTCCTCATCGTGCATGACCTCATCGAGTTCGCGCGCGGGCGTGGCATCCTCTGCCAAGGCCGCGGCTCTGCGGCGAATTCCGCCGTCTGCTATGCCCTAGGAATCACCGCCGTGGATCCCGTGGGCAGCGGCTTATTGTTCGAGCGCTTTCTGAGCGAAAACCGGAAAAGCTGGCCAGACATCGATATCGACTTTCCCTCCGGCGAGCGGCGCGAGGAAGTAATCCAATACGTCTTCCGCAAATACGGCACACGCAATGCGGCGATGACGGCAAACGTAATCACCTATCGCCCCAAGTCCGCCTTCCGGGAAATGAGCAAGGTGCTCGGATTCCCCCCCTCCGTGGCAGATCGCTTTTCGAATAGCCCCAGCCATTTTCAGGGCAAGGAGAAGAGCAAAGACCCACGCAGTTTTCAGGAAAAAATCGCCCACCTTTTACCCTCAGCCCACCCACGGCTCGCGGCGCTGGGCCATCTCTATCAGGCGGTGCTCGGGATGCCGCGCCACCTCGGCCAGCACTCAGGCGGCATGATCATTTGCGATCATGGGCTGAACTCCGTGGTGCCACTCCAGCCCGCCACCATGGCCGGGCGCACGGTGGTGCAGTGGGATAAAGACGATTGCGAGGACATGGGCATCGTGAAGATCGATCTCCTCGGCCTAGGCATGCTCGCCGCCATGGAGCATGCCATCGAAATTTGCGCCCGCCGTGGCCACCCGGTGGATCTTGCCACCATTCCGAAGGACGATCCCGCCGTCTTTGCACTGATGTGCCGCGCAGAAACCATCGGCACCTTCCAAGTGGAAAGCCGTGCACAAATGGCCACCCTCCCCATTTTGCGCCCGCAGACATTTTACGATGTGGCCATCCAAGTGGCCATCATCCGCCCCGGCCCGATCGTGGGGGATCTGGTGCATCCGTATTTAAATAGGCGCGGCGGCAGGGAAAAAATCGATTACATCCACCCGGCCTGTGAGGAAACTTTACGGCGGACTCTGGGCGTGCCGCTTTTCCAAGAACAAGTGCTGCGGATGGCGATGGACGTGGCGGGCTTCAGCGGCGCAGAGGCGGATGAGCTGCGGCGGGCCATGGCCTTCAAGCGCAGCGATGCGCGGATGGAAAAAGTAACGGCGAATCTCCGCCAGCGCATGAGCGAGCGCAGCATCGGCCTGCCCGTCCAGCAGAAGATTATCGATTCCATCGGCTCCTTCGCTCTCTACGGATTTCCTGAGAGCCATGCCATTTCCTTCGCGCTCATCGCCTACGCCAGTTGCTGGCTCAAGGTCCATCATCCGGCGGAATTTTTCACCGGACTACTCAATCACCAGCCGATGGGCTTCTACTCGGTGAACACGCTCATCCAGGATGCCAAACGCCATGGCCTGCGCGTGCTGCCCGTTTCCTGCATCCATAGTGAAAATCTAACATCCATCGAAACGGACCGCACCTTGCGCCTCGGGCTGGATCGCGTGAAGGGCCTCTCCAGCGCCACGCGTGAACGCTTGATCGATGTGAGAAAAGAAGCACCCTTCCACACGCTGGAGGATTTCCTGCTGCGCGTGAGGCCCACGGCCAAGGAGAAACGTCTGCTTGCCCAAGCGGGAGCACTCAATGGATTGTTGGAAATCGATCATCGCCGCCAAGCACTCTGGCAAGTGGAGCTGCCATTGTTTGATGATCTCCTCAAACCGCGCGAGGAAGACCGCAATGTGATCCTCCCGGCGATGACGCTGGGCGAGCGCTTGTCTGCCGATTTCCTAACTCAAGGAGCCTCCACCGGCCCACATCCGATGCGCTTGTGGCGGGAGCAGCACGGCAACCGCAACATCCTGCGAGCCATCGATTTGCAAAATCTCCCTCACGGCATTCCCATCACCGTGGCGGGCATGGCCATCTGCCGCCAACGCCCCGGCACCGCAAAAGGGCATTGCTTCATCTCGCTGGAGGATGAAACGGGCATCGCCAATTTGTTTGTGAAAAAGGAAACTTTCAAACTGCACCAAATGCTCATCGTGACCGAGTCATTTCTGTTAGCCCACGGCATGCTCCAACGTTCCGAAGGCGATCAACCGACGGTGTTTGTCACTCACCTCCAGCCACTCCCCCACCCCGAGCCGGAGCATGCGGGCCGCTCGCATGATTTCCACTGAGCACGGGTTGATGGATTGCTAGGGATTTGCTTTTGGGGTGAAGGACGTTTAAAGAGCCAATGCCTGGACCGCAGGCGGAAAAAAGCGGATCCAAGAGGTAGCGTAGAAAAAGGAACAGCATGGAGTCGTAAGAAGCGTCCGCGTTTACCGCTCAGCGCAATTGGTCCCCGATGTTTCAGAGGGTCTGGCCCAGTTTCTTTTGGTCTTGTTCGTTCATGGTGTCGGTATGGGCGTATTATTAGCCATTGTCGAACGATGGCGGGACCAGTCCGATAGTCGCTACCACCTCCTCACTTTGGATGTCGTTGACCCATGAAATTGAAGGCCAAATCTTCAGAGCCCGGACGATCCCGCTGCCGATGCCGCGAAAGTTGAGAAGATCAGGAGCGAACGAGGCCAATAGAACATTGCGGCTGCGCCGAACGCCTCGCCGGATTTGATCGACCGTTAGGCTGTTCGGCAATTTGCCTGGACTGCGAATCTCGATCCGATCATCGAAAATGAAGAGTTTGATGGAATCCTTGATGAAATAGTCGCGGTGAATCAAGGCGTTGACCAACAGCTCCTCAAAAACCGTTTCTGAGATTTCAGGGCTACCAGTCTGGTTGAACGACCCCTCTCCTTGAATCCGGGAATTCCAACGCTTGAAGAAACCCATTCCTTCGTCGAATTGCTCGCTCAAGGGACCCGTGATCTGCCGTTGATCGTGCCATTCGGTCGAGGCGCGTTCGGTGCCTTTGAACCATACTGCATCGATCTTCATTTCCGGCAAGAGAACCGGCAGGCGTTTACCGAAAAGCAGCAACCCGGCCACCGTCACGCGGCCTGAGTCCACTAGTTCCAAGTTTTCCAGAGTCCTTTGATAAGCCTCGGCATCTTCGTTTCGATTTGGCGTCGATTCAGAGTATTTTGCCTCATAGAACCTCTCGAAACGCTCGTGATCAAAGTCTTCCAGTGTCGAGGCTGCAACCACTTGGCTTTCCGCGTAGAGCTTTTCCCCTGACTGGAACAATCGGGCCAACTCTTCGGGACTTCGCACGCGGCGTTTGTCTGGGCCATTTTTAACCCAATACTCGCCCTCGTTGTCGCAATAAGGTTTGGACGGTCCATCGGAAATCTCGATGACCACAACGATCCCATCGCTCGTGGGAATCGATTTCGACAAAATGGAAAATGGCGGGCGGACTCTGTCCCATGCGACTTTCGCCATGTCCTCGCCGACCTTCTCCGCCTTTTCGCCAGTTAATCCCGCAATGGAGCCGTCTTTCTCGACACCTACGAAAATACATCCTCCTCCGCTGTTCGCGAAGGCGATGATTTCGCCTGCCATTTTGGCGTCTGCCGAAGGCTCGCGTTTGAACTGCCGCGTGCTGTCTTCGCCTAGAAGTATTTGGTTTCTTAAATCGAATTCTTCCATAATTGATAAATTTCTTTTCTGCGCCGGAATGCATCCTCGCCGCCTTCCATCACGGTGACGATGCGCTGTTGGATTTTCTTGTCGTCAATACTGCCATGGTCGAAGGAAAATACTTCCCCTTCCTTCCGGCAGACGATGGCCTGTTCCGCATCGCCCAACACCGGGATGTTTGGGTTGTGGGTGGCGAAGACGAACTGAGTCAAA
Source organism: Akkermansiaceae bacterium (assembly GCA_043763755.1). Taxonomy (GTDB): domain Bacteria; phylum Verrucomicrobiota; class Verrucomicrobiia; order Verrucomicrobiales; family Akkermansiaceae; genus Luteolibacter. The sequence continues at coordinate 10,173 of JAYULG010000525.1, forward strand.
TCTTTCCGATCCACCAATTGCTTGATGAAGTGACTGTAGAGGGTCTCGTTATCCAGATCGTCTTCCGGCTGGTCGATGAGGATCACCGGATGCCGCTGCAGATGCATCAGGATGTGCAGGATCACGGTGGCCCGCTGCCCGAGCGAATAATCTCCAAGCGGCTTGTGTGCTTCCTTCTGATTCTGCTGGAACAGAATAACCGTTTCATCCGGTGTGCGGAAGCTCAAGAAATCCGCCAAATGGTCTAGCAGCACCGAACGAACTTTCACCGCAGCGTTCTCACTCAACTGCGTCTCCAAATCCGCACGGCTTTGATAGAGTTCGCGCCCATCGACAAAGGCGTCCTCCATTGTCTCGTAAGACGCTGCCTGCAACCCGCTGCCCCTGAACTTGGAACGCAGAAACTCACCGAACGCACGGCGTTTGCCTTTGAAAGCTGTCTGAAGACGAATCTCCTGCGGCAACTCTCCTTCGAGGCGACGCACCTCGGCTTCGCGTTCACTGAAACGCTCGCGCCAGAAATCGTGCAGCTTGTGGACTGCCGCCCCGAGTAGGTCCCGCGCTGCCTGCTCGGTTTTGGCACGTTGGGCACCAGCGGCCAGCAGCTTGACCAATTGATCCAAGCGGGCCTTCTTCTTGCGGAACATCTCCAGATCGAGCTGAGGCTCTTTGAGAGTTTTTTGAAGCTCCGCTACTTCCAGCTTCATCTCTTCCTGCACGGGTGCCAGCTTTTGAAGAGCCTCGCCCACGGACGTGAATGCTTCCCGCAACGTTTGAAGAGCCGCCTGAGCACCCGCTTTGGCCTGATCGGATTTCGCCTTGGCGGCAGTGAGATCGGCAGCAATGAGTTCACTGCGCTTCGATTTCAACACGGGGAAGGCCGCATCCGCTTCGTCCCAGTCTGCCGACTCCTTCAGGTTAGTTCCCAGTTCTTTCAACGCTTGCTGCCAGGCAACAACTGCCAGACGGTCGCCATCGAACAGGGTCATGTCGGCGAGCTTCTTGTCCACGCCCTTGTCCGCGAAGACCTGAAGCTGGGCGTCCAGTTCGTTCTTTTCCTTTTGCAACGCCGTGATCTTCTCGGTGGCTTCCAGCGTCTCTTTCAGCTGGCGTGCCGCTTGGCGGACTCCTTCGACCAACGCGGCCTCCTCCTGTGGTTTCGGATCAAGCCTGTCGGCCAGCAGCTTGTCGAGAAAGCTCTCGTCGAATGACTCCGAACGCGTCGAAAGATCTTTCTGCCCAAAATAGAGGATGTCTTTCAGGATCGAGCCGGGAGAGATGTCACGATAGACGCCATCTAAATACACCGCAGGCTGTCCGGTGCGTTCACGTTCGATTCTCACTTCGCGACCGAATTCATCCACCGCTTCCACCACGACCTTGCCCGCAGGGGAAAGCATGCGCTCCACGAGTCCCGACTTGTAGCGCTCATCCGAGACTTCGCGGAAACCCAAGGCATGACGGAGGCACTCGATCACCGCAGACTTGCCGTTCCCTCGTGGTCCTATCAGGCAATTCAGCGATGGAGAGAACGGCACGGCAATCCCGCCCAAGGCACCGCCATCGAATTCCACCTGACGCAGAAGCACAGCCTGCCGGGGTTCGGGCAAGGTGGAGCGAACCCGGTGCGCGTGATCAAACAGGGCAAACTTGGCCGCTTCGAACGATAGCTCTCCCAGCTTGAGATAGCAGGGCTTGCCCTTGCCGATCTCCTCAATGGCTTTTGGATCACTTCCCTCGACCTCGGCGGGATACCAGTCACCCAGTGCGTTCTGCGCCTTAATGCGGCATGGTTTTTCGGCCTCATTGAGCTTGTTGTAAGAGCGTACTTTCTGGAAACCTAATGTGCGATTTCGAAGGGCTTCGTAACGTTTGTCGTTCCAAGCTGCGAGTTTTCCCATGCCTAGCACTTTCCAAAGCCCTTTGGGTTCCTCCACATGAGCAAAGATCAGAAAATAATCTCCTCGCGACAATCCATCGAGCATTTCAATCATTTGAAGGAGCGTTTTTTCGCTGCATCCATTCTCATGCTCATACTCCTCTTTGGTCTTTCCAGGGAACATGCTTGCGATGAAGGGATTGATGTAGTCCTTGCCAGAATCAATCCAAGCATCGCTGAACATGATCAAAACATGAATCCCAGCGCGGCCGTCACTTAATGAAAGCTCCACGCCGGGAAGAAGACCGATCTTCTTTCGCGCGGTGCCGCGCAAGGATTTGAATTCTTCTAAATCAAACTTGTTGTGGTTGGTGATGACTCCCAAACGAATCTTGGCCGCAGCAAGCGCATCCGCGTAGGCGCTGTTGTAAAAGTTTTCGTCTCCGCTGTATTTGAATTCCCGATCCGCCTTCGTGTGCAGATGAAAGTCTACGCGGACCCATTCGGCCCCGCTGGGGAACTGTTTATCAATCGTTGGAGTCATATGGGTTATGGTAGGGCTTGTTGCTAAAACGTCGATTCTTCATTGTACCTCCGGATTGCTAAGAAATTGTTTTTGAGTTGAAGGCCGTCGAAAGAGTCGGTGGCCGAACTGGATGAAAAATGGGTTGTTAATGTGGGCGAGACAACCACGCTTCGTGGGATGTTTTATTGATGTAATAGGCGGGCTGGAGCATGCTGGCCGCTCGCATGATTTCAACTAAGCAAGCGCGGCGAGGCGATTTTGCTTCTGGACGAAATTTGGCCACCCGGATGAAATTCACGGCATGCCTAAATTCGCCCGCATCCTCATCTGGCTCGCCGTGTCTTTGTTGGGTGTCGTTGCTGTTTCCGTAGCCGCGTTTGAAAGAGGCGAGCCGATCAATGCTTTATGGCTCGTCATCGCTGGCGTGTGTACCTTTGCGGTGGCCTATCGGTTTTACTCCGCCTGGCTGATGGCCAAGGTCTTGACGATCGATGACAACCGCGCGCCGGCAGCGCTGACCTGTGAGGATGGCAAGGACTTTGTCCCCACTCCCAAGTGGGTGGTGTTTGGCCATCATTTCGCCGCCATCGCCGGGCCGGGGCCACTGGTAGGGCCAGTCTTGGCAGCGCAGTTTGGCTACCTACCTGGCACTCTGTGGATTCTCGTGGGAGCCACGCTGGGCGGCGGCGTGCATGATGCCGTGGTCTTGTTCGCCTCCATGCGCAGAAACGGCAAATCCCTCGGGCAGATGCTCAAGGAAGAGCTCAATCCAGTGATCGGCCTGATCGCGATGATCAGCCTGCTCGCCATCATGACCATCCTCTTGGCCGTGCTGGGACTTGTGGTGGTGAAAGCACTCGCAGAAAGCCCGTGGGGCCTCTTCACCATCGCCGCTACCATCCCGCTGGCCTTCATCATGGGCGTGGCGATCAAAAGCGGGAAAGCGAGCGTCACTGCGGCCTCTATTTTTGGTGTCGTCGGCCTGATCGCAGCCGTCGTCGGCGGGAAATATCTCTCACCCGAGTGGGCATCCGCGCTCACCCTGAAATCCACCGAACTCGCGTGGGCCATCATGATTTATGGCTTTGCCGCCAGCGTTCTTCCAGTGTGGATGCTGCTCGCCCCGCGCGACTACTTGAGCACTTTCATGAAGCTGGGCACGGTGGCCGTGCTGGGCGTGTTCATCGTTTTTCTCAATCCGCCATTGCACATGCCAGCTATCACTCCGTTCATCCATGGCGGTGGCTTCGTCGTGCCAGGGCCAGTGTTTCCATTTGTCTTCATCACCATTGCCTGCGGGGCCATCAGCGGCTTCCATGCGCTCATTTCCTCCGGCACTACACCCAAGCTGCTGGCCCGGGAAAAAGACATCCGCCTGGTGGGCTATGGCGCGATGGTGGTGGAAATGTTAGTGGCTCTGATGGCCATCATCGCCGCCTGCGCCCTCCATCCCGGTGAATACTTAGCGATTAATTCCCCCGTCGATCCCAACAACAAAGCCGCCGTGGTGGCCCAGATCGAGAAGATCAATTCCTACGGCCCCGAGTATGCGATCTCGCTGGAGCACATGGAAAAACTCGCTAGCGATCTAGGCGAGCCTCACATGATCGGCAAAGTAGGCGGTGCGCCCACCTTCGCCGTTGGCATGGCGCAGATGTTTGCCAAAGTGATTCCTGGAAACACGGCACTCTCGCTTTGGTATCATTTTGCCATCATGTTTGAGGCGCTTTTCATCCTCACCACCCTTGATGCTGGGACGCGGGTGGGACGCTTTATTTTGCAAGATCTGTTAGGAAATTTCCACCCCCGATTGAGGGATACAAGTTCATGGTTTGGAAACATTTTGGCCACCGGGCTGCTCGTCAGCGCATGGGGATTTTTCCTCTATCAAGGAGCCCTGGATCCCGAGGGCATCGCAAAAAGCCTATGGCCCATCTTTGGCATTTCGAATCAACTGTTAGCCGTCATCGCCTTCTGCCTCGGCACCGTCGTCCTCATTAAAATGGGTAAAGCCCGCTATTGCTGGGTCACCGTGGTGCCCATGGTATTTCTAACAATCGTTACCTTCACCGCTGGCTGGATGAAAATTTTCTCACCCAATGCCGCAGGTTTCATCCCTGCCATTCATGCCCTCGAAGCTAAGATCGCAGGTGGGCTTGAGGGAAAAGCACTGAGCATGGCCCAGACCTCGCTCTTCAATGCCCGCCTTGATATAGTGGTCACCGCCACGTTCTTGATCTTCGTTTCCATCATCGTGTTGGGCACCGCTTACGAATGTTGGCTACTCCTCACCAAGCGCAAGCCCATCGTGCTCATGGAAAGCCCCTACGTGAGGCGAGCCGAAATCGCCCGTAAATCTAGCTCCGCAACCTCTTGAGGAGCGCTGGATCAGGCAACATACATACCTTCGCCTTCCCCATGAAGCGATACCGGTTATTTGCAATCCAACGGTAAACTCCGTCCCGGATGAACCTCGGGATCCACCGAGCGATAGTAAAAACACTCCAATATCCGCCCAGTGCACGCGCCAGCTCAATGAGGGCATCACTATGCGTGAAAGTACGCCCATCAGACTCGCGGAGCAAAACCATCGTTTCATTCCTCTCGCCCGCATAACTGCCGAAACCGTGCTTTTTCGCTAGCTCCCCTTGCAGCGGCGCAAATGAAATTTTCTCACGCACATCTAAGCGCACCACCCGCCGCACCGCCTTGGAGCAAAATGCACAATCGCCATCAAAGAACAACACCCAAGTCATTTACTAAACTAGCCACCGATGAAACAATTTCCAGCCTGATTATTCATAGAAATTACCAATTTCCATGTATGTCCACAGTCTTCCTCTTCCTATCCCTCCGGACGCACACCATCACCCCGGAAAGTGCGCTTATTTACTCTCTCATCCTCTACCAAGCTCCGGCCCAGTTTGAAGATACAAAACGATCTAAACATTCACCAAAGTTTAGTCCAAAAATCGACTCCATCTCACTTCCCGGGAAGTGGAACTGGAAGCCCACCTCTGCTTGCTTCTTCTTTGATGACTTTGCCGTGCATGTCGAAGGTGCGTTGGATTCTTATATCGCCTGATGGGTGAGAAATGATTTCAAGAGGTGTGAGGCCATTGGCATCAACATGCGAAATGCGCTGAAGCTGCCCGGTAGGTGAGACAGCTAGAACTGGTTTGCCGTAACTTTCAGCCGGATTTTGATGCTTTTTAGTCACAGCCCCATTGGAAGACCGTATGCTCTCCTGCTTCTTAGCGGGCCAGCATAGGGCCACCATGCAAACCATAACTACAGTAGCGGTGCAGATCTGCCAAGTTCTTCGTTTCAAGAAGCTCCAGTTCATTTCCAGCTCATTCTCACAAAGGTGCTCCCATCGGCGGGACGAGGAACGAGAACTTCTACATTCTCTACGTTTATCCCGTCTATTGTTTGTGCAGATAGGATCGTCTCAGTTGCGTTGTTGACGGAACTCCAAGCTTTGAGATCGGAGGAAATTTCGTAACCATGGTGGGAGCCAATGAGTCCTGCCCGACGTGGGAAAACGAGGCGGATAAATTTAAGTGAAGCCCGGGTGACGAGTAATGAACTTACCATATTTCCGTCAGGCTGCTTGGGAGAGGTTCCGAAGAAATACTCGAAACTGACTGGCATCTGAGCATTGTCGCCGTCCGCTAAATTGTCTCCAATAAGCGAGGTGAAATGCGTGGCTTCCCACCTATCGGCAATTCCATCTGAATCGGCATCCATTAAGGCCGGAACTGCGAGTGACCAACGTGCGATCACTAAATTTTTGTTGTTGAGAATTGCGAAACCATCGAGCCCCCACCGGATGCATTTTTGAACTTGTTGGATCGGATGAATGCTACCTTCCACGGTAGTACCCGGTAGAGGGAAAATCCCTGTGGTGTTACCAGTTCCCACATCGAAAGCATGCAACTGCCCACCTGCAACCATGTAAGCACGCCCGTTTGTCGTATCAAGACAAGGAGTTCCTTGAAGGCCGAGATTGGCACTCAGGGTGAGCGTAGAACTATCAACCAAAAGCCCTGATCCAGAAAGAATGCGGTTCCCTTCTCCGCGCATATCTTGGTAGTAGCCACCTATGACCCCGCTATTTGTTGCGACCACAGTGATTCCCGTTGGTGTGATCGACAGACGTGTGAGGTCGAAACCTGAAGTGTAATTGTTATATCCGATGAACGCCCCTTGAGTGCCTGTTCTTTCGATGCGATCCACAGTGTAGATCCCTGTGCGATCCGGGCGCATTGTTAAGCTATCATACACCGCGGCTGCATGATCTCCGCTGCCTGCCATCAAAAAGCTGGTTCCATCGCCAGTTAAGACCTCTAGGTCTTGCGCGAAATTTGAGCCTCCCCATTGGCTGGGTCCAAGGGGAATGCGCAGACTTGGGTAGACCGGTAATGATAGATCGATGCGATGCACTTCTGAAACGTCAGTCAAGCCCAGATACAGGTAGCGTCCATTCGCAGAAATCGCCATCGAGTTAGAGTATGGATTCGCGTTGAGTGGGATGGGATCAGAAACAAAACCTGTCAACGGATTGATCGAAACGACCGACTTTCCGAGAGGTGCTTCTACCGTTGCCGGGAGACTAATCCACAACAGCCCCCGTGTGGGATCATGCACTAGATTATTTGCTGAAACCCGCAGCAGGTTGCTAGAGTCTGTGGTTGTTTGAAAGCCCACAGCTACTAGTTTAAATGCGGTGTTGTTAGAGAAAACAGAATCGATGGCATCTGAGTTCACTCCAGCGTTGCAAGTGAGCGAGCCAGCCTCCAAAGGCGTGGCAGTAACCGATAAAGTGACAGAATTGCAGGGCGCGATTTCTGCAATAGGGAGTGCTATCTTTAATTCGGTAATCACCGGAGTTCCCATGGTGGGAACGGCACTACTGATGGATTGGTAGTCTGAAAATGCGGCACTAATGATCGCGTTGCGAGCGGGATTGAGACCTTGGTTCGATACCTGAATAGTATAGATAAAAGGAGCACCGACGAATGCGGAACTAGGGGCGGCTTGAACAGTTGTGACTAGGTCTGTGGCAGGGTCCGTAGGGACTAGCCGACTACTTCCGATGAGATGGACTTTGCCTGCTGTGCGGAAAGCTAAACCATTGCCCCCCCAACGGATGAGGTCTGCTGGATCAGCAACATTGGTAGGGAGCGTGAGGCGCCGGATTAAGGAGTAACTTTCCAAATCATGAGCAGAGATCGTTTGATACGCGGAGGAATATTAGTATGTCTCTTCGATGAAAAACGCTCTTGATAATCCTTCGTCCGGGCACACGACGCCGCGGGTTTGAAATGAACCAAGGCGCTTGAGCCGAGCACCATCCGTCACCGAACCATTTACAGAGAGAATCTTGTTTCCGCTTGAACGGATATCTCCTCCATAGCCTGAAATGAGATCACCCTTTACCTCTATCTCTGCGATGCCTTGCGAACTGAGGCGCAAACGGCGCACGCCGAATTCAGAGGATTCGTTGCAATACCCGAAAAAGATCGAAGGGTCTGCGGATGGCTCGATAAAATTGCTCCCGGTGTGGTCCTGAGTTTTCACAGAGCGCGCAATTCCATTGTCGAACACAGCCACCCCGTCGTGAGCCGGGGAGACGCTCTTCCGATAGCGAGAGACTAATAATAAATTCGGCTGCCCTGCCACCGTGCACATATCTTCTGCAAATTGCGTGCCGTAGCTACTTGTCCCGATTGCGAAATTTTGCTCCACAGTGAAGTCGGAGAGCCGAATTTTTGTAATTGTGCCATTGCCTCGCAAAGCGACATAGATGGCCTCGCTGCCACTTGTGATGACGATCTGGCCCGGGTCTTGATTGACCACCACGGAATTCACAATTTGTAGAGTCGTGGGATCGATCGCTACTACCCGATTGCTGTAGGTAGCACCGCCATTTGCGGGAACGCTAGCATAGATCCGCCCGCGCTGGGCATCCCAAACCATCCCAGAGGTGGTCAGTGGCAACGTCCTCATAATGTCGAACTCGGTGGAGTCACTTGTAGTCCCACTGGCATCCGAGGCCCGAAACTTAAGAGGGGCCACCGAGACAGAAGGAAGAGTGATATTTCCTGCCCATCCTGTGTTCCCTGAGAGGACTGCCGAGGCTGGGGTGACTGGCAGGGTAGCGCCACCGGGCAGCACGAGGCTAAGATTAATGATACCATTGAAATTGGGAATCACACTGCCCTCGATATCTACGGCTGCCACGGTCACAGAGATGGGTAATGAAGAATCGATAATGTCTGGAAAACCGCCAAATCGATAGCCTCCTATCTCATTATCGCGCACTGAGAGTGTGGCACTCACAGGAATAAAGCCATTCGCACTCGCTCTAAAAACCGTAGTCCGGCTGCCGTCGCGAAGTGTGTTATCCGCTGCGGAGAATTGAAACGTCACCGACGTTTGGCCCGCAGGAATTGTCACGCTGTTAATCAAGGGAGCCGCGGCTGGGCCGAGAGTCACCAACGTCACTTCTAACGGATTGAGTAATGTGCCGGAGATGATAACCCTGCCTGTAGCAGTGCCGCCTTCAAGCAGTGTGGTCTGCATGTCTAGGGACAGCCTGTTATTTTCATTGTCCAAGACCTGCACCACCGTGGTGGTGGATACTAGGCCGGGCGCGCTTGCAGTCACCTGAACCGCGAGATTTCCGTCAATCCGTGAATCATCTCTCGCTTCTGCCCGGAAGGCGACCCGTGTTTCCCCGGCAGGGATCGTAATAAAATTGGGGAGAAACAAGTTCCCGTCTGGAGTGGACGTGAGTAAAACTTGAATCTCCACGGCGGCGGGGATGTTTATACTGATACTTGCATTGTCAGCAAATGGAAAACTTTCACCTTCCGTAAACTGAGGAGGGAGAGTCAGAGTCAGAACTGGCGGAATTTCGCTGTCGAGAACCGTAAGACTCGCGCTGCCACGGGCGACACCTACGGCATCTGCAGTTGCCCTGCTGGTAATGTGACCGAATTCGGCAGAATGATTTGCGAAAGCGGGCTGCTGGTGAGTGTGAAGACCACAGGCACTGCAAGCGGTGAAGCGACTGATAAAGTTGCAGAGGAAGCACTCAGATTCCCCTCAGTCACTGCGGCAGGAAGGACTAGCGTGACCGCGGGCGCGATCTCATTGGCCAAGATGTTCACACTCCTTCCTACGCCTAATACACCCGGGGCGGTAACGGTGATGGTGATTCCACGCGGGAGGTTGACTAAAATATCATCGGTGGCAGAAAATTCAAAACTCGCAAATGTTTCTCCGGCTGGAATGTCGATCAATCCGGGAATCCCAGTGAGTCCTGCTGCGGAAATGGTAAGAGTAAGTGTGAGTTCATTGACAAGTGGCAATGCCAAAAAGACATAACCAGTCTGCGGGGCCGCACCCTCCGTTATAGCGCTTGGCATTTCTAGGATTGCTACCTGATTTTCATCAGCGGTGACACTCACATCGTCTATGGCGATACCATCGAGCGGGGCCGGCGCGTTATCGTATTGGGAAAAACGGATGCGGAAATCAGAACGATAACTCCCACCCAGCGAGGCGAGGGCGGTATCGAGGAGGATCGTATGATCCCGCCACGATGGGGAAGCGTTCGCGAGGCTTTCTACACCCCTCCAGGTCGTTCCACCATCAGCACTTATCGCCACCCCGTCATAGTTCCTAGCACCTGTAAAGTTTCCATTGGGAAAAGAATGTGGTTCGTTCCCTAGGCTTTTGGATTTAAACGAAAGGATAACATTTTTCTTGTTAGTAAGATCCAGCAATAAAGTTATTTGAGCTGACGAGAATGTGGTGTCAGAAAAATGATCATCCAGAACAAGGTGAGCGGTGCCTGTGGCCGGTCCATTATTACTGCTGATTTCCACCCGGCCTTGGTTGGTTATCGTCGGCACCCAACCTTGCCGCAATGTACCCGACTCAAAGCCGTCTTGGAAAAGTATATCTGCGCTCACAGCTTGAGCAGATGCCAATGCCATGAGCACGCTGCAGAAAAATATCACAACTTTCATCACGGTGTATGAGAGTTGCGGTGAAAGCCCACAAGTATTTTTTTCCAACATGCTCGTCACATTGCGAGGATTTTTTCTCTCTTAAAATCCATAGCTGATGCACATAATTAGAAATTTTTCTCGTAACTTTTTTGATCCTTCGCAGCCATGATCTACCGCCATATGAGACTTTAATTTCTGGAAGGACAGCGCATCCACGAGCTCTTCACTTATCAGATGAAGAATCTGATGCCCAAGATGAGCGCGAAACAGTGTTCGAAAATCGGAAGCCGTGTATGTGGGCAGGACGCCAAGTTTTGCCAAGTTTGACGCTAGCCCGCCCCGTCTTGGGCCAATCCGGCTGAGCTTCAATGATTGAAACTACTAACATCTTGATTTTCTTTTGGGTCTGAACCGCATCGTGCTTTATGTAAACATTGCCACTCAAAAGTGCGCTATCCTCACCGGAGATTCTCGAGGCGTAGCACCACAGGCTTACTGTTGACGCAATGGAGTTGCTCAATTCTGACTATCACAGCTTAAATTTTGTTATTCACACGCTTGCCAAACCGATACCGTTATCTATGCTGTTCAAGTGCTTACTCATTCATGTGATTCGATTTTGACGGATGGTGATCAGCCCGCGAATAGCTTGCGGATTCAAGATATGCCTCTGCACTTGCGGCCTCGGGAAAAAATGGCTCAGCGCGGGCCTGCCGCCCTCACTGATGATGAACTCATGGCATTGTTCATTTCCTCCGGGACGAAAGGTAGCAGCGCCATTGAGATTGGTAGAAATTTACTGCATAAATATGGCTCCATCGCCGCACTCGGTGGCCTGTCTGTTTCCCAACTTGCAAAAGAAAAGGGCCTTGGCCTCGCCAAAGCCTCAAAACTCGCCGCCGCCTTCGAGCTGGGTAGCCGTGTGGCCCGCGAGCAATTGCGTGTCATCCCGCTCGAGACTCCTACTCAAATCTGCGCACACTTTGGCCCTCAGCTCGCACACCTCCCGCATGAAGAAGTGCTCGTTGCGCTGGTGGATAGCCGTCTCCGCCACATCGGCACAGAACTCATCGCTAAGGGCACTCTCAATTCATCTACCGTGCATCCTCGCGAGATTTTCCGCACTGCCATCAGCCGCAGCGCATTTGGCTTCATCCTCATTCATAATCATCCATCAGGAGATCCCAGCCCTAGCGCGGCGGACCACCAGATCACCAATGATTTGATCAAAGCTTCAAAATTTTTGCGAATCAACCTGCTCGATCACGTCATTATCGGGAAGCCCGGCGTTGATCGCCTTGCTTATTTTTCATTTAGTGAGGCGGGCCAGCTCGGTTGAGTTGCTTTTTCAAACTCTTGCTACTAGCATTCGCGAGCTTCTCGTCATGCATCGTTTCCATCTGAAACAGAACCTGCGATCGTTTTTTTTTCTGCTGATCGTCGCAGGCATCTTATCGCTGTGCGGGCTTATCTGGTGGGCAAATCGCACCGGCATGCCCGAGGCTTGGCGCGCAGTCATCGAGCGGGAAATTGCCAAGCAAGGTGCCCACTTGAAAATTGGCACCCTTCGTTACATCCCCTTCCGTGGGATCACCGCGTCAGACGTGCGCGTCTTTTCAGATGCCTCTCACCAACTTGAGATTTCCCGCCTCGAAGGCATCGTCCTCGATATCGATAAATCAAAACTCTCCCAAGGAATCTTCCAGCTTACTAAAATCGAGCTGCGTGATGCCCGCCTCATCCTCCCCGTGGATCCGCAGGATCCGCTTTCAGAAACCCTCAATGTGACGAATGCCGAAGGCACCATTTTCATGCCCGGAGACCGCCGCCTCGAGGTGAGAGGGGCACGTGGGAAAATCGCCGGTATCGATGTCGAATTAGCCGCACAAATGATCGGCTACCAACAAGGCCCTGCCACTCCTCCGAAGCCTGAAGATATCGGAAAACGCCGTAAGCTGCTCGCCCAAGTGATCAATGAACTCCAGTTCTGGGACTTTGATGAAAATGA
>JAYULG010000526.1:0-1628 GCA_043763755.1 Akkermansiaceae bacterium
CTTCCTCTACAACGGCCAAGCCGGAGTCCAAACCGACCCCAACGGCCTGCTCAACATGCGTGCCAGATACTACAGCCCCTATTTGATGCGCTTCCTAAACGCAGACCCGATTGGGTTTTCAGGCGGCAGCAATTGGTTCGCCTACGCAGATGGTAATCCGATTTCGCTTAGTGATCCGTTTGGGTTGTGCGCTCAGGACAATCGCTGCACGTCTGGTCAAACTTATGGAAGCGGCAGTGTGCCATATCCAAAGTGGAGTGATACAAGCCCATGGGTTCACGGCACACTTGATGGTTTTGGACTGATCCCCGGAGCAGGAGAATTCGCAGATGGAGTCAATGGGTTAATCCACGCAGCGGAGGGAAACAAAGTAGATGCAGGACTATCATTCGCGGGCATGATTCCATTCGCTGGCTGGGCCGCGACAGGTGGAAAAGTTCTCAGACATGCAGATGATGTGATGGTGATCGGGCGTCAAGCTGACACTGCTCCATTCATAGGACAAGCGGGGCATCATGTGCTTGATGTCCATGCCAACCAGTGGGACCTGAATGTTAATGATGCTTGGGTTCAGGCGGGAATTGACACAAACACGCCATTCAAAATGGCAACCGACACTGGTTTCACAAATCTGACTCGACGTGTTCAACAAGCTGACGGCAGCTTTCGTCATGAACCTTCGGTTTACCTGAGAGAACTCAAACAGCTCCGGGACGCTGGATATTCTCGGCAGGGTAGTATGATGATTCCATTTCCATGAAATAGTCTAATGCACACACTTGACTCATTTTTTTTGCAAAAATCAAATCTAGATTCCAATGCACGCGCGGAAGGGAAAACTTGTGCGCTGCCAGCTCAACTTTTGCCACTGCTTGCTATTAGTTTAAAAGAAAGCATAGCCAAGAATGATGGTGTTTTTAGAGGTTTACCTGAACAACACGATTATCTTTTAAATGCAGCAAGAATTATGGCAATCTTTGCTGTTTGGGAATATAGATGTGAGTGGATTGAACTAGGAATCTTAGCCCTGCTCAATGAAAATGCTCAAGTTGATGGTAAATTAAGCATTAGCTATCTGGCGATGCTCAATCACGCGGCTTCAAAAATTGGAGAGGATTTCAACAAGATCTCGCAAGCTCTCGTTTGCTTGGTAGATTCGGACGCTGGAGAGTTACTTAGATCGTTTAACGCAAGATCAACCGAGGGCAAATTGCTTGAAAATTTTGGCTATAAAGAAATCAATCGAAATGGAAAGTTCGACTTTAAATGTATTATCTAACTACCCCTCGACCCGCGCTAACACCCCCCCCGGAAGATCGTCGCTCCGCCCCTCCAAACATCTCGCTGCGTGCTGTCACGCGTGCTGCTAGCCTGCGGGGCCATGTGACGTGCGCGGTGTAATGCTGCATCTCGGTCCGGGGGCCTCCCGCAAGCGGGTCCCTCCCTCCCCGGATGTTCCCTCGGGAAATACCCTCGGCAGCATTACCCGATGCAGTCACAAGTACCCTACGGCATGCAGCCCCCGCGCCAGCACGAAGTTAGGCTCGTTATCACTCGCATCCTCCGGCCACTTCCACGCCCCACGGCCAGGCGGGCGGCGGTTCCCGCCCCCCCGGTTCCGCTCCGCT
>JAYULG010000527.1:0-5657 GCA_043763755.1 Akkermansiaceae bacterium
CGCTCGTTCGTGCGGGCGACCGAAGCTTTTGGAGACGTGAGTGAGGGCGAGGAGGGGTGGCATAATATAATAAGTCGTATAGGTCCTATAAGTCTTATAAAACTAAGCAGTCCGGAAGCGCCCCTCAATGAGGCTCATGGCTCTATCTAACACATATCCAATGACACCGATCGTGAGGATCGAGAGAATAATGTGCGCGTAGCTATTCGCATTGTATTGCTGCCACAGGAAACCGCCGATGCCGGGCTTACCGATCAGCATTTCCACAGCGACGATGACCAGCCAAGCGATGCCGAGTGAGAGGCGAAAGCCAGTGAACATGTAGGGCAATGCGGAGGGGATGAGGACTTTGAAAAGAGTCTTCATCTTCGAGAGTTTTAAAACTTTCGCGACATTAAGGTAATCCTGCGGAACTGCTCTTACGCCGACGGCGGTATTTAAAACCGTGGGCCACATGGCGCAGATGGCGATGGTGAAGAGGGCGGCGGCATCCGAGGTGCCAAAAACCGAGCGACCGCTCGCGTCTGCGATTTTCAGTCCACTGAAAAGCACCATTCCCAGCGGCAGCCATGCAAGAGGCGAGACGGGGCGTAAAATCTGAATGATGGGATCGAAGGCGCGGGTGAAATTTTTCGAGAGGCCGAGGAAAAATCCGATGGGCGTGCCGACGATGAGGGCGATGGCGTAGCCTTGGGCCACGAGCTTGAGTGAGAGCCATGCGAAGCGGAGGATGCCTTGATCCAGCTCGCCCCGTTTTGCAAATGGCTCCGTGATGTATGGCTTGCTTGCAGTCCATGTCTCGGTGGGTGAGGGGAGATTTTTTGAAAGACCGGAGCGCTCGACTTTTGTCACTTTGTCCCCCCAATCATCGACAAAGGTGGTGGTCTTGGATTTCCCGGCGATCAGTGCCCAGCCGCCAAGGCAGATCAGCAGGGCGACGATGGGTAGGAGAAATGCATCGAGCTTGAGCTTGTAAAAAAGTTTCATGATGTAGGCAGTGAGGATGTAGAGCCGGGGCAGCCTGTGATGAGCAGGCTGCCCCTTTGATCTTCAGTTAAGTGCAGCTTGTGGGCCAAGTGGATCAGCCTTTGAGCGTCTTGATGGCAAATGAGGCGGCGTAAGCCTCCATGTCTGCGGTGGGATCGAAGACAGTGCCGTCAAATAAAGTCTCCTTCGCGGTGGTGGCCCCGCCGTGTTTGTAGCCAATTTCCGCCATCGCTTCCTCGTAAATGTCACCACGCATGACTGACTTTGCGATGCCGTTGTAGTCTGGTGCGCCCTGGGTGAAGCCCCAGCGGCGGAGTTGGCTGAGCCACCAATGCGAGTAGGCAGCTTGCGGGTAGTTGCAGTTGTGATCACTGAAAATCATGTAATTCGGACAGCGCAATTTCCGACCATCGCCCATATCGTATTTCCCTTGGAGGCGCGGCAAGATTGCCTCGGGCGGACAATTGATATAGGTAGGTGCACTGACGATTTTCGCCTGCTCTTCGCGGTTTTCCATGACATCCAGCCAGACGCTGGCCTCGTGAAGGGCCTTGAGAATGGCCTTCACGGTCTTAGGATTCTTGGCGGCAAATGCCTCGGTGAAGGCGCAAACTTTCTCCGGGTGATCTTTCCAAATGTCCTGGGTATTGAGTGCTGTGAAGCCGATATCGTCCTTGAGAGTCTTGGCATTCCATGGCTCTCCCACGCAGAAGCCGTCCATTTTGCCAGCCTGCATGTTTGCAACCATCTGCGGCGGTGGGATGGTGATGAGGGAAACATCCGAGCTGGCACCTGATGCATCGCCCGGATTGATGCCACCGGCTGCAAGCCAGTAGCGCAGCCACATGGCGTGGGTGCCCGGCGGAAACGTCATCGCGAAGGACATCGGCACACCCGCTGCCTTGGCCTTATCCACGAATGGCTTGAGCGCTTTGGGATCTGCGCCGACTTTTCCTTTGAGGCTGTTAGAAAGTGTGATGCCTTGGCCATTGCGATTGATGATCCAAGGGGCAACCATCGGAACCTTCGGCGCACCACCGAGGCCCATGCTGGAGGCGATGGGCATGCCGAGGAGCATGTGGGTGGCTTGCACATCGCCATTGGCGAGTGAATCACGGATGGCAGCCCAACTTGCGCCCTTGGTGATGGTGGAAATGATGCCATATTTTTTGAAAAGGCCTTTTTCGTGGGCGATGACGAAAGGCGAGCAATCCGTGAGGGCGATGATGCCGAAATTGATGTTCGGTGTTTCCGGGGCATCGCTTGCGGTTTCTGCACCTGCCCAACCTGCAGGCAGGCCGGTGGCGAGAAGCCCGAGGGCGGTGGTCTTGGTGGAGACGGAAAGGAATTTCCGGCGGGATAGATTTGATTGATGATTTTCCATATTTTGTCGGTTCTGGATAATCGTGGTAGAGCGGCAGGGGTGCCAAAGGCTGGAACTTTAAAAATTCTTGCGAGATGTCTTCTCATTGTGCGGATGAAAGTGCTTCATAACCTCGTGGAGTGCTTCGTGAAGTGGCCTAGGAAAAGGATGAACAGGCCGAAATTTCCATTTTCCGCGCTGGCCTGCCGTGGGTGATTCTGATGCAGTCCCGGCGTGCCGACTGTCACAAATATTTCCACTTACCGCTTTGCCGAACTCACGGATTTGAAGGAACTCCGCGATGAGCTGATGGCAAAATGTAAATCTTGGGAACTCAAAGGGACGATTCTCCTGAGCACGGAAGGGATTAATTTATTTGTAGCGGGTGCGGCGGAGTCCATCGAGCGATTGATCGAAAAATTACAGAGCATTTCAGGCTTGGAGAATCTTGCGCCCAAAGTGAGCTTGAGCGATGCGCAGCCTTTTAATCGGATGTTGGTGCGGTTGAAGAAAGAAATCATCGCATTCGGCGTGGATGCGGTGCGTCCTGCAAACTACACTTCGCCAAAGCTGGCGGCGCGCGAGCTGAAGCAGTGGCTAGATGAAGGGCGGCCCGTGACGCTGCTGGATACGAGAAATGATTACGAGGTGAAGCTCGGGACTTTCAAAGGCGCACTGGTGCCACATATCAATACCTTCCGTGAATTCCCAGCGGCAGTGCGTGAGATGCCGGATGCGCTCAAGGATCAGCCAGTGGTGATGTTCTGCACGGGCGGAATCCGATGTGAAAAGGCCGGGCCATTTATGGAGCTAGAGGGATTCAAAAATATCTATCAACTCGATGGTGGCATCCTCAAATATTTCGAGGAATGCGGGGGCGATCATTACGAGGGCGAGTGCTTTGTGTTCGATCAGCGGGTGGGTGTGGACCCTGGCTTGCGAGAGACTGAAACGGCGGTTTGCTATGCGTGCCAAGCACCGCTGGATGCGAATGATCAGGCAGATTACCGCTATGCGGAGGGAGTGAGTTGCCCGCATTGTTATGTGAGTGCCCCGGCACGAATGGCGGAAAAAATCGCGGAGCGGCATGCGGCACTTGCGCGGGTGTGTGAGCCGCTTCCCGGATCGGTGGCAGAGGAAAATCGGCGTCCTATCAATATCCCCGCGGCCTGCGATGGGATGGCGCTTTTGGATGCTTTGATTACTATTTTTCCACAAATTTCACGGGAGGAATGGGCGCGGCGCTGCGATGAAAATCGCTTCATTCATTATGGCGGGACTGTCCGTTCAAGGCAGCACATCGTGCGCGGTGGCGAGCGAGTTTTGCAGATTTTCCCCGCGGCGAAGGAGCCGGATGTGGCGACTGGGATTCAGATTTTACACGAGGATGATGCGATCTTGGTGGTGCACAAACCAGCGCCGCTACCGATGCACTCGGGCGGCCGCTTCCACAGAAATACCCTGCAAAATTTGCTGAATCTAGCGTATGCGCCTAGGTTTCCACGGCCAGTCCATCGGCTGGACTCCAACACCACCGGGCTGGTGTTGTTTGCTCGCACGCGGCAGTTTTGCCGGATGTTGCAGTGCCAATTCATCGATGGAACTGTGGATAAACGCTACTTAGTGCGTGTTTTGGGCCACCCTGAGAAAGACTCATTCGTGGCGGAGTCTGCCATCTCTCATGACTCGGGAGCCATGGGAACGCGGACTATTGACGATGAGAATGGCCTTTCTGCCCGCACGGATTTCACGGTGCTTGGGCTCTATGCAGATGGCACTTCATTGCTAGAAGCCAAGCTCGGCACTGGGCGGACCAATCAAATCCGGATCCATCTCTGGGAACTCGGCCACCCAGTGGTGGGAGACCCTGCGTATCTGCTGGATCGGAAAATTGGGAAAACTCAGACGCTCTCATTGGCTGATCCACCGATGCAATTGCATGCGTGGAAACTCTCGTTCGTCCATCCTCTGACTGGCGAGCCTATCAGTTTTGAAAGCCCACGGCCTCCATGGAGTGAGGTGCAGATCCATCCTGTTTATCCATGAAATCAGACGAGCATCCTATCGCGCAGGAGCCGGCAGATGAGCTGATGCACCACAAAGAACTATCCGAGGAATTGCTCGAGCTTGGCGTGGTGCACGCGGAGAAACCCCTCTCGCTTGGGGATATTCTCGAGCGCCTTGGGCCGCGTGCTTCTGCATTGCTCGTGATTATATGCGCGCTGCCATTCTCAGTGCCAGTCAGCATTCCTGGGCTATCAACTCCATTCGGGCTGGTAATTCTTTTTTTGGCAGCACGGGTGTTTCTCGGGCTGCCACCGTGGTTGCCACAGCGGCTCCATCGCATTGCCTTGCCAGCCACGTTTTTCGCGAAAGTGCTCAATGCAAGTAGCAAGTTAATCGGATGGCTTGAACGGCGGCTCAAGCAAGAGCGCTTGATGAAGTTCACGGATCGCGAGTGGAAACTCAGGTTTCACGCCGGGGTTGTGATGGTGGCGGCAGCGTTGTTAATCCTGCCCTTGCCGCCATTGCCTCCGTTCACAAATACGTTACCCGCTCTGGTTGCAGTCATCATGACTTTGAGCATTCTAAAGCGCGATGGTGCGGGCGTGCTTGCAGGCTATGGCGTTTTTATTTTCACGGTGGGCTACTTCGCTTTTTGGAGTGCGGTGGTGATTGAAACTTTTAACAAATACGGCGCGAAAGCATGGGCGTTTATTCAAGGGCTGGTGGGCTAGAAAATGTTGGCACTCCTAGTTTTTCAGCACGACTTTGATGGCTGTTGATGTCTTCGAAAGGGACACTTGCTGGGAACTGCGCTGGCCATTTTCTGAAGTCACGATCACTTCGTAGATGCCGAGATGCGCCCTGAGCGTGAAATCGCCAGATTTCCCAGTGAGTCCGCTGGAACGAGTGGCCCATGCTTGATTGACGAGGGATTTCCAAGCATTGACGGAAGGCTTCTCAGTCCAGTCCTTCCGCCAAAATGCGGCTTGGGGTTTCCAATGCGCACCTTCCCAGAAACCCCATGCGAGAAATCCTGTGTAGGCAGGATGGCTGTAACAGACGATTAAACAGTCCCGCAGGTAGTCGGCTTCGAGTTGCTCATCTCCGTTTGCGATCACATCGAATTCGGTGATTTGCAGGGCGGGAACGAGTTTCGCAAAGCGATCACTATTCGCTAACATTTCCTCGGGTGAGGGGAGGAAAGTCGCCTCGAAGTGCGCCTGATTCCCGATGCCGTCGATCTTCTGGCCACTCGCGAGGATTTCTTGGATGCGGGTGTAATAATCCTCTTGTTGGCGCC
>JAYULG010000528.1:0-5638 GCA_043763755.1 Akkermansiaceae bacterium
ACCGCAGATGGTTTTTCAACTCGGTTCTAATTACTTCATTCATTCTCCATAAAACAGATCCCCCGGATATAGATCCCCCCGTTCTCCCCACGCTAATTACCTCCCGATTCCCCCAAAAAGAGAGTAACCCCCGCATAAAAAAATCGGCGGAAGTTGAAAATTCCCCCTGCAACCTCCGCCGATTCTTTTGCCTTAAATATCAAAATTTTTGCAGTTCTACGCAATCGCGGCATGGCTTATGGCCGGAAATGGGATATCTCTTATGTGTCGCCGCAAGCACCAGTCCCCCCCAAGGTGCAAGCGGATCCGGCAATTTTCCCCCCGAAAAAATGTCGGCGGATGTTGAAGGTTCCCCCCTCTAACATCCGCCTATTTTTTTGAGGCGCAAAGACCTACCACTCCCAAAGAAGGTTGAGCGGGACGGCTATGATTTTAGAGCCATCCAACCGCAGAGTGGTAGTGCCATCGTAGAAAACAATTCCAGATTGGAAATCATTTCCAGCTTGGGCTGCAAGACGGCGCAAGCCATTGCCGTCTGATGAATGAAGCGTGGCAGATGCTTTGATTTCGACACCCCAGACCTTGCTGCCGCGCGTCATGACTACGTCCACCTCCACTTGATCTTTGTCCCTGTAGTGCCAAAACCGCAGATCCGGATCTGTCCAGCCAGCTTGTGCGATGAGCTGTTGGAGGACAAAAGATTCTAATAAATGGCCGAACTTTCCCCGCTGAGTGAGCCAATCACTAGCGGCAACATTTGAAAGCGAAGCAGCTAAGCCACTATCCACCAAATGAATCTTCGGAGTTTTAATCAAGCGCTTTGCAGCATTCCGATGCCACGGCGGTAGGCGGCGGATCAGGAACAGCCTTTCGAGTAAGAACAGATAGCGCTCCACGGTCTGCCGGTCTAGGCCAATGTCATTGGCGAGTGAGCTAGTGTTGAGAAGGCTGGCAGTCTGATGGGCAAGGATTTCTAACAAACGAGAAACCTCTCCGGTATCCCGCACACGGGCCACGTCCTGAATATCACGTTCGATCACGGAGCTCAGATACTGGCGGTGCCACTGGCGGGCACGGCCCGGCATGCGACCTTGCGGCTCTGGATAGCCGCCTACTACAATACGCCCCGGCAAGGTGGTGGGCCAAATGGCTTCCTCACGCAGGACGTCCATTTCAAGATCATATGCCAGCCAACGTTCGAGAAATACTCCGCTGCGCCTGCTTTTTTCCGCCTCAGTAAGAGGATGTAAGTAAAGGCACTCCATGCGCCCGGCCAATGAATCTGGGAGTGAAGGCAATTGCAGCAGATTGGCAGACCCAGTGAGGAGAAAACGACCAGGGCGGCGGTTTTCATCTACCGCGCGCTTGATCGTCAAAAGCAATTCTGGTGCGCGTTGGATTTCATCCAGCGTGACGTCTCCCGGCCATTGTGAGATAAATCCTTTTGGATCTTTTCTGGCTGCGGTGAGTAAATCCGCATCGTCCAGATTGAGATAGCGGCGGTTACTCCCGAGTGTGCGTGCGAGAGTGGATTTCCCGCATTGACGCGGTCCTAGCAGGCAGACCACGGGTGTGTCTGTCATCGCCAGCTTCATCGCACGCTCGAGTCCCCGTGGGAGTAGGTTTTCATCACCGTCCATTTGTGGTATAAGCTAGCGTCCAATTGTGGTATAGGCAAGCGTCCAATTGTGGTATGGGCCAGCGTCCAATTGTGGTATTGACCAAGAAAATTCTCAAGAATTCAGAACAGGATCATCGTCCCGGAGATCAATTCGCGCGTTCCGCGCTTGATCGTGCGGCAGGCAAGGGTTAGCCCACTCACGCAGTTCCATGTCTCTCTCTTCCTATGCTACCCCATCACCCGCACTGCAACGCGAGGTGACGCGCCGCCGCTCGTTCGCGATCATCTCCCACCCAGATGCGGGAAAGACAACTCTCACCGAAAAATTCCTGCTTTACGGTGGTGCCCTCAACCTCGCTGGAAGTGTGACGGCGCGTAAAAATCAAAGAGCCACCACCTCAGACTGGATGGATCTGGAAAAACAACGTGGGATTTCGGTTTCATCTACCGTTCTGCAATTCGAATACAAAAATTGCGTCGTGAATATTCTCGATACGCCGGGACACAAAGATTTCTCAGAGGATACCTACCGCGTGCTCACCGCTGTGGATGCAGCCGTCATGGTAATAGATGCCGGTAAGGGCATTGAGAGCCAAACCCGGAAGCTTTTTGAAGTATGCCGCCGCCGAGGTGTGCCCATTTTTACATTCATGAACAAGCTAGATCGTCCGGCGAGGCCATCCATGGATCTGCTCGATGAATTGGAATCCGTTCTTGGCATTCACGCATTTCCGGTCAACTGGCCGCTGGGCGATGGTCCGCGTTTCCGGGGTGTTTATGATCGGGAACAAAAGCAGGTCCACCTCTTTCAACGCACGGTGCATGGTGCTTATCGTGCTCCTGTGGCCGTGAGTGGCATCGATGATGAAAGCGTAAAAAATGCAATCGAAGAGGGCACGTATCAGCAAGTTCGCGAGGAGCTAGAACTCCTCGAAGGCGCAGGTGCTGAATTTAACCTTCAACAAGTGCTCGCAGGAGAATTAACACCCGTTTTCTTTGGTAGTGCGGCAAACAACTTTGGCGTGCAGCTTTTGCTAGATCGTTTCCTTGAGCTCTCACCGCCGCCGACGCCACGCGAGAGTGGTGGAATGATAATTGACCCGGCATCACCTGAGTTTTCTGCCTTCGTTTTCAAGATTCAGGCAAATATGAACCCGAAACACCGCGACCGCATCGCGTTCGTCAGGATAGTCTCGGGTAAATTCGAGCGAGATATGGATGTGATCAATGGCCGCAGTGGCGAAAACGTGCGTCTAGCCAACTCACAGCGGCTATTTGCAAGAGAGCGAGAAACCGTAGATGATGCATATGCAGGTGATGTTGTAGGTTTCGTGGGGAACTATGATTTATTGATAGGTGATACTCTATCATCCACGCCTGGAATTGTATTCGATGAGATCCCCCGTTTCGCACCTGAGTGTTTTTCCTTCCTACATAATAAGAGCACTGCAAAGTATAAACGTTTCCGGGATGGACTCCAACAACTTCTCAAAGAAGGTGTAGCGAGTGAATTTCAACTTCTCGAAACGAGCTCTCAACAAGTGCCATTGTTAGGTGCTGTGGGGCCACTGCAATTTGAAGTTCTTCAGTATCGGCTCGAAGGAGAATACGCAGCGGAAACTCGTATAGAGCAGGCGAGCTGGTCACTTGCACGTTGGCTGAAACCGAAGGAAGGTGATGCAATGGCACCGGATCTAAGACCCAATTTATCATTAGGTGCAGCGCTTGCCCGCGATTCTAATGGTTGGCTAGTAGTGTTACTACCTAGTGAGTGGGCGCTGAAAACCTTTACTGATAAAAATGAAGATTGGATCCTATCAGAACAACCATTTCCACCGTTGGTCACTCACTGATCACTATTGGAACTATTAGCGCTTTTTCCTTAAACGTTTACCTGTCAGGCGAGTCGCAATAAGATTTGGACAACGGCCTTTGAGGCGGAGCTGCTCACAATTTGCCTCGATTTTGATGGACTGTCTCACAGCTTTATAACCAAGACGGCGTGTGATACAATCATTGAGAAGATCCAAATGAGAATCTTCGAATTCGACAACCCTTCCACAATCGATGCACACAAGATGGTTGTGGGAGGGTTTATCGAGGAAATTAGGATCATAGGTAGTTTGATTGTCACCTAAATCAATTTCACGCAATAAATCAGCTTCTACTAGCAAACTCAGAGTTCGATAGACTGTGGCACGCGAAGTTTCGGAATCGAATTTTCTGGCCCGATCAAATAACTCATCAGCCGTGAAATGTTCATCTTTCGAGAATGCGGCTTTGACGATGGTTTCGCGCTGCCCAGTACGGCGAAGACCTTTGCGGCGTATGAATTCGTCAAGTCGTTCTTGAATGGTAGCGTCCACTGATGGGTTCTAGCGTTTCGCTTCTGTGACGGGAAGCCGAAACAGTCGGGAACACAGGAATCGACAGTGGCGAGTCCTACGCTAGATTTGCGGCGGATGACATTGAAGGAACTTGGATGGAATGACGCACTAGAATCTGCCATGGCTGCACATCGCGGGAAGGGATGGGTGCCTGCGCGGCTGATTCGAGAAACAGTGATTAACTACGGCGCATTTCTAAAAGGTGGTGATGAAATTGACGTAATATTATGTGGCCGAATGTGGCATGAAGCCGCCTGCGATGCAGATTTACCAGCAGTGGGAGATTGGGTGATGGTAGAACTAGGTGATGAAAATCAACCCTCGATAATCCGGGCATCCTTGCCACGGCGCACCTGCTTTTCACGGAAAATGCCGGGCAATAGCTCCCAGGCACAGGTGATTGGTGCAAATATTGACTACGTTGCGGTGGTAACAGACGCAGGGGCAGATTTTAATATTAGGCGGATGGAACGCTACTTCATGCTCATCGGGCGCAGTGGCGCGAAAGCTGTAGTATTAGTCAACAAGGCAGATCTGTATCCTCAAGAGCAGAGTCAAACAGCCGCTGAAGAGATTGCTGCATTGTGGGATGGTGCTACCGTACATGTAACGAGTGCACTCAATGGCGATGGACTTAAAGCTCTTAAAAAATACCTAAAAAAAGGAGTTACGATGTGCGTCGTAGGTTCTAGCGGTGTTGGAAAATCAACATTGGTGAATCAGCTATATGGCGAGGAATGGCAGTGGACTAGTGAAGTGAATGAAACGACTGGAAAAGGCCGACATACCACGACATCGCGTGAGCTTGTTCCACTTCCGGGAACTGGAATGCTCATTGATAACCCGGGGATGCGTGAGATCCAGATGTGGACTGATGAAACTACTCTCCGAGATAGTTTTGCCGATATTATCGCTCTTTCTGAACAATGTAAATTTGCCAATTGCAGCCATCGTAATGATAAAGGTTGTGCAATCCGAGATGCAGTAGATACCGAAATGCTAAGTCGCGGGCGCTATGAGAATTTCCTAAATTTAGAAAATGAAATCGCTGCATTAAGGAAACGCTCAGAGAAACGCCAAATGGCAGTAGAACGTTGGGCAAAGCGGAACAGCGTAAAGGCACGAAATTTAGCTGATCGAATTCAGCTAGAAAAAGACGATCGTGGAGATGTATGAAGAATCTATGATGTAGGTGAAGTAGCGTTTGCATTGCGAATCTGATCGAATGTGCCTTCGATCAAATTTTTTCCCTGCTCACCAATACTGTGGTAAATCGTGGACATTGTCTGAATCGTGCTTGCGGCTGGGCCAGCGAACGTAAATTCGCAATTGGTGACCTCACACTGATTCAGAGCAAATGGGCCATAACCAAGAACCACGAAGCGGCAGTTGGTAAATGTGCATGCTTCGTATTCGTGGAAATCTAAGACCACTTCCTCGCTAGTAAATGTATTGTTAGCAATCTTCATTTTCTCTGCCGAGCTTGATGAGTGACCAATGAATTGGCAATTACGAAATTATGATCATTTGATGGCCGATCTGAATTGAAGTGAAAACTACAACACCGGAAATCTTTGTGAACAATTTATGAATGATTGGATACAACATGAGCAGTCGCAAATTCTAGTGG
>JAYULG010000529.1:0-1000 GCA_043763755.1 Akkermansiaceae bacterium
GAACAGTCGAGACTGTGGAAGGAAATGAAAATAACGGTCTGTTCAAACTGAAAAAATAAGAAATGCCACGTGCTACTAACTCACCGGCCAGCCGCGCCCGCCGCAAGCGGACGCTGCTTCGTGCCAAGGGTTTCCGCGGTTTCCGCTCGAAACTCTTCCGTTATGCGAAGGACGCAGTCCGCAAAGCAATGACGTATGAATATCGCGACAGGAAGCGTCGTAAGGGTCAATTCCGCCGCTTGTGGACACAGCGTATCAATGCTGCCTGCCGCAACGAGGACATGACCTACTCGCGCTTCATCGAAGGTTTGAAAGCTGCTGGAATCGAAGCTGACCGCAAAATCCTCTCGGATCTTGCAGTCACCGATGCCGCAGCCTTCTCTGCCATCGTCGCCCAAGCGAAGAGGGCTCTCGAAGCGAAACACGCTCCGAAAGCCGCCTAAGTCACGAAATTACAATCATCCAAACACCGCCCGGCTTCGTGCTGGGCGTTGTTTTTTGTGAAACTTAGGCGCGTCTAATGGATGGGGAACGCCGCGACCACAGCGCTGCATGCTGCTTCGACTGCTTGCATTGGAATACGTTCTTGCTCGAGGCGCACACGGTTTTTTCTGAGGGAGTCACAAATCCGGATTTCCACGGGGGTGAGCATGAGATCATCGCACGCCGGTGGCGTGGTAGTATCGGGCACCGCAAGGTCTGCATAGTTTTGTAAAGTCAGGTCGTTCATCAAGAAGCTGCAAGCCGTTGGTAGAAATTTTCTGAGCCGGGCCAACATGGCGAAACCATGGAGATCGATATCGCCCCAATAGTGGCACTCACAGCTTTGAAGCCAAGTGGCAGTCCGCCAGTGGACGAGAGCATCGCCCCCGCCGAAAAGCGCCACTGTTCCGAAAAGTGGCGGGAGTGCGAGGAAATTTCTAAGGTTTTCTACGATGATGACCCTTACGCCGTGCAAAGGCAGCATGGCGGCTTGGCTACGGGGTAGTGCGATTTCTGC